>NZ_JAMYQC010000006.1:0-270585 GCF_040320645.1 Mesorhizobium sp. M0633 | reverse complement strand
CGTCCGCCAGACTCAACTGACCCAGAACACGATCCGCCATCCCGAATCTCCCTGCTTCGACCATCATCACAGAATCACCAATCGGCTTCTGTGCAAAGGTCTCACAAGGGGAGAAGGAAAGGCGAAAAAGAAGCTGAAACAATTGCGCCATGCGCGCGGCATCGTGCCGACACAATCCGGGCCGATAAGCGCGCCGAAACAAGGGGTCGGGGCCATGGCCACGCTTCAGAAGTTCGACATCATCGATAGCGGCGCACGCGACGCCTCGGTCCGGCTGCGGCCGGCCGATGGTTATGCGCCGAAGACGAAGCAAATCGCCGGACCGTTCGAGATCGCGGCGCAACAGCGCAGCGGACCGACGATGCGCGACGTGCTGATGACCGGACTGCTGGTGATCTATCCGGTGTTCGCCGCGCTGGCGGCCATCCTTGCCGGGTTTTTCCTCGCCGGCGCCGGCGGCGCCTGAGCCGCTATTTCGGCCGCTTGAACGCTTTCCGTTCCGCCTCGACCGGCTCGCGGCAGACGCAGCCCTCGAGATGGTCGTTGACCAGCCCCATCGCCTGCATGAAGGCGTAGACGGTGGTCGGGCCGACAAAGCTCCAGCCGCGCTTCTTCAGCTCTTTCGAAATGCGGACCGAGACGGCCGTCGTCGGATTGGCGCGCAAATGCGCGAGGTCGACGATCTCGGGCCGCTCGTGCGGGCCGGGTTCGAACTTCCAGAACCAGGCGGCCAGCGAGCCAGCCTCGTCGATGAGTTCGCGGGCGCGCTTGGCGTTGTTGATGGTCGAAACGATCTTGCCGCGATGGCGGATGATGCCGGCATTGCCGAGCAGGCGCTCGACATCGGCGTCGGTGAAGGCGGCGATCTTGCCGACATCGAAGCCGGCAAACGCCTCGCGGAAATTGTCGCGCTTGCGCAATATGGTCAGCCAGGACAGGCCCGACTGAAAACCTTCGAGGCAGATCTTCTCGAACAGGCGGCGGTCGTCGGCGACCGGCCGGCCCCATTCGTGGTCGTGGTAGTGCAGATAATCCGGCAGGTTGCCGTGCCAGAAGCAGCGGGCGATGCCGTCGGGACCAGCAAGCAGACCTGTCTTTTCATCCATGGCGGAATTCCGTTCGTGTCTTGGCGTTAACGCGTTTTGACGCGGCCTTTACCGCGGCTTTACCAGATTCCTGAACCGGGCGGTAACCACACCAAAAGCTTTACTGACAGATCGGCATTTTACGCATTCCGATTCATGTTTCGGTTGCCGCTTCGCGCCCAATGTCGGCGAAATCGGGGAGGCTTTGCACCCCGGCATGTTCGACGATCAAGGTGCGTTGCGATGAAGACATTCTTGTTCCCCCTGTTCGGCGCCGCGGCCGTGCTTGCGGCCGGCGCCGCCAATGCCAACGACCGCTATGCCGAGAGGCCGCCGGTGGTGGTCAGCCCAGATCTTTCGGCGCCCTGGGTGCTGCAGCTCGGCCATGCGCCGGGCATCGTGCGGCAGAGCCGGCAAGAGGCGCAGCCGCAACGGCGCTACCGGCGGCTGGCCGAACCCGATCAGCTGCGCACCGCAGCGGTGCAGGCGCCGGCCAAGCGCATGGTGATGCGGCCGCAGATCGACCCGATCTATCTGCCGCAGGAAGTCGCCTATGACGGCCCGCAGAAGCCGGGCACGATCGTCATCGATACGCGAGAGAATTTCCTCTATCTGGTCGGGAAAAACGGTAAGGCGCGGCGTTATGGCGTCGGCACCGGCAAGCCGGGCTTCGAATGGTCCGGCACCCACAAGGTCACCAACAAGCGCGTCTGGCCGGATTGGCGGCCGCCGGCGGTGATGATCGCCCGCGAAGCCGCCAAGGGCCGCTATCTGCCGACCTATCTCGCCGGCGGCATGGAAAACCCGCTCGGCGCACGCGCGCTCTATCTCGGCTCGACCGAGTACCGTATCCACGGCACCAATCAGCCCTGGACGATCGGCGGCGCGGTGTCGTCGGGCTGCATCCGCATGCGCAACGAGGACGTGGTCGACCTTTACGAGCGGGTCAATGTTGGCACGACGGTTGTAGTGATGTAATCTGCGGTTGACCTCACCGATGATTCTGCTCAGAAGCCTCGGGAGCATTGAATAACGGGGGACGGGCCGTGTGGGGATGCGGCCAGTCACGAAAGGGCAGCGCGGCAAGCCGTGCTGCCCTTTTTGTTTCCGCCAGCAGGAATTGACGGGAAGATTTTGCCGGCACGTCGCGCGACCGGCATGGCGGTTCGCTTTTCGCGCTGCCTTTTCGCGGTTGCTTTGCTATGTGGCGGCTAAAATCCAGATAAAGGCCCCATCCCAATGTCCCTTTCCGATGACAGCCGCTATCTCAGAGGCGGCCCGGTTGCCCAACGCATCATCGCCGGCGTGCGCGAGGACGCGGCGATCGCCACCGCCGAAGGCTTTCCGCCCAAGCTGGTGTCGGTCACCGTCGGCGATACCGCCGCGGTCGACGTCTATGTCCGCAACCAGCGCGCCAAGGCCGGGTTGGCCGGCATCGGCTTCGAGGAAAGGCGCTTTCGCGCCGACATCACCGCCGGCGAACTGGAAGCGGCAATCCACGGGCTTAACGCCGACCCGCGCGTCACCGGCATCATCATCCAGCGGCCGGTGCCGGTGCACATTCCGATCAAGACGCTGCAGGCGGCGGTGCATCCGCTCAAGGATGTCGAGGGCATGCATCCGGCCTCGATCGGCAACATCGTCTACAACCAGCTCGACCTGGCGCCCTGCACCGCCGCCGCTTCGGTCGAACTGCTCAGGGAAACCGGCCTCGACCTCAAGGGGCTCGAGGTGGTGGTCGTCGGCCATTCCGAGATCGTCGGCAAGCCGATCGCGTTCCTTTTGATGAGCGAAGGCGCGACGGTGACCGTCTGTCACCACATGACGCGTTCGGTGGCGGCACACGCACGCCGCGCCGACGCCCTGTTCGTCGCCGTCGGCAAGCCGCGGCTGATCAAGGCCGACATGGTCAAGCCTGGTGCGGCGGTCATCGATATCGGCATCAATTCGGAAATCGGGCCGGACGGCGAGAGCCGCATCGTCGGCGACGTCGATGCCGAGAGCGTCAAGCATGTCGCGTCCTGGATCACGCCGGTGCCGGGCGGCGTCGGCCCGATCACTGTGGCGATCCTGCTGCGCAACACGATGGTGGCCCTCAGCCGGCAGCGTGCCCGCTATCAGGCGACTTATGGCGTAGTTGACAGGCTCGCGGCGGAATAAAGACCCGCAGGCGCCAAGCCCCCTCACCCAGCCTCCGCTTCGCTCGGCTGACCTCTCCCCGAGGGGAGAGGAGATCGCCAGCGTTGGTGCCACCCTCTTCTCCCCAGCGGGGAGAAGGTGGACGCGAAGCGGCCGGATGAGGGGCCTGACGCCCACGACCATCCTGTTACTCAGCCGCAACCAGCTTTTCTTCCGGAACGCCTTCCGGCTTCGGCCCGCCATAGGCCCAGGCGAGCAGCTTTATCGTATGCACCACCGGCAGCTTGGCGGCAGAAGCGATCTGGGTGATGCAGCCGATATTGCCGGTGGCGACGATTTCGGCACCGGTCGCCTCGATATTCCTGACCTTGCGGTCGCGCAGCGTTGCCGAAATCCCGGGCTGCAGGATGTTGTAGGTGCCGGCCGAACCGCAGCACAGATGCCCTTCGCGCGGCTCGCGCACGACGAAGCCGGCACGGACCAGAAGCTCCTTCGGCTGGCGGGTGATCTTCTGGCCGTGCTGCATCGAGCAGGCTGAGTGATAGGCGACGATGGTGCCCGGCTTGCGGACCGGCTCGGGCAGGTCGAGGCTTGCCAGATATTCGGTGATGTCCCTGGCCAGCGCCGAGACGCGCGCGGCCTTGTCGGCATAGGCCGGATCGAGGCGCAGCATGAAGCCGTAATCCTTGATGGTGGTGCCGCACCCGGATGCGGTGATGACGATGGCGTCGAGTCCGCCCTGCTCGACGGCGCGCGTCCAGGCGTCGACGTTCCGTCGGGCCGACGCCAAGGCAGCGTCCTCGCGCCCCATATGATGCACCAGCGCGCCGCAGCAGCCCTCGCCCTCGGGCACCACGACCTCAACGCCAAGCCGGGTCAGCAGCGAAATCGTCGTGTCGTTGATGCCGGGATCGAGCACGGATTGCGCGCAGCCGGTGAGGATGGCGACGCGGCCATTTTTCTTCGCGCCCTGCCCGGCATGGACGCCCGGCGAGGCCATCGGCGAGACTGCCGGGACCGACGCCGGGGCCAGCTTCAACATCGCGCCCAAAGGCTTCAATGCCTGGATTTTCTCAAACAGGCCGGCGAATGGCTGGCCGAGCTTCGCCAGCTTGAGCGCCGCGCGGAAACGCGAGGGATAGGGCAGCACGAAGGCCAGCATGGCGCGTGTCAGGCGATCGGCCAGCGGACGCTTGTAGGTCTCCTCGATATGGACGCGGGCGTGGTCGACCAGATGCATGTAGTTGACGCCCGACGGGCAGGTGGTCATGCAGGCGAGGCAGGACAGGCAGCGGTCGATATGGGTGACGATCTGCTTGTCGGCCGGCCGGCCGTTTTCCAGCATGTCCTTGATCAGATAAATCCGGCCGCGCGGCGAATCCAGTTCGTTGCCGAGCGTCACATAGGTCGGGCAGGTGGCGGTGCAGAAGCCGCAATGCACACATTTGCGCAGGATCTTCTCCGATTCCGCGACATGCGGATCGGCGAGCTGGGCAGCTGAGAAATTGGTCTGCACGTAAACGAATCCCTACCGTTTGAGCATGATCTTTTCCCAAAACCGGTACCCACTTTTGGGGATCATGCTCATAATCCCAGAAACCAGCTTTCCGGGTTCTTGACCGGCTCGCCGCGCTGCAGCGCCTGCAGGCCGAGAATGCAGCGGGCGATGAACCAGACCGCGACGGCAACCATCAGCACGACACCGATGACCACGATCATCAGCAGCGCCGAGATCAGTGCATAGAGCAGGCCGATCCAGAAGGTGCGGATCAGGAATGTGTAATGGCTCTCGACGAAGCCGCCGGCCTTGCCGCGATTGATATAGGCCAGGACGACGCCGACAATACCGCTGACGCCGATGGCCAGGCCGGCGAGATAGAGGATGTAGATGACCAGCGCGTTGGTCGGGCCGGGCTCCAGCCAGCGGTCGGTCTGGCGTGACGTACCGTTTTGGCCTGGATCGCTCATTGTGCTCCTCCCTCGGTTGCCGGCGCGAGAGTAGCAGAGCTTGCGCCCGGCGCCATACGGCCGGGATTGAGGATATTCTTCGGGTCGAATTCGGCCTTCAGCCGCGCCGACAGTGCTGCCAGCGGTGGCGCCTGCGGCTCGAACACCGGCACGGCGGCGCGATGTGCAGGGATTGCGCGCACCAGCGTCGCATGGCCGCCGCCATGTCTTCTGATCAGGCCGCGCAACAGGCCAGCCTCGGGATCGTCCTGCTGCATGCGCAGCCAGATCAGCCCGCCCTGCCAATCGTAGAAGGCATCGACCGGGGCCTGCATGCGCAGCGCCAGCACCATCTGGTGGCCCCGCGACGGCGCCATCGAGACGCGCCACACCGGCCTTTCGCTGCCATCGGCGAACGGCGCGCAGTCGCGGACATCGCGCCAGACCGAGTACGAGACCGAACCGGAAATCTCCTGCAGCGGCCCAGCGTTTTTCAGCAGGTCTTTCAGCGCGGCAATGCGGTAAGCGACCGACGGGCCGAAGCCCTCGATGCGCAGCAGCGTCGCGGCATCGCTGCCGAGACTGCCGCCAGCGACCCTAGCTGCGACCCGTTCGGGAAGATGGGCAGCACTCGACACTTCGGCGCTGGAACCCAGCGCCAGCGCCATGGCGGCGGCGGCGTGATCGTCGAGCAGGCCGCGGATGGCAAGCGTGACTTCGGTCTCGGCAGCAGGCAGCACCTTGAAGGTGACGTCGGTGAGCACCGCCAGCGTGCCCCAGCTGTTGGCCATCAGCTTGGACAGATCGTAGCCGGTGACGTTCTTGACGACGCGGCCGCCGGACTTGAAGGCCTCGCCGCGCCCGGAAACGGCCGCTATGCCGAGGATATGGTCGCGCGCAGCACCCACCTTCAGCCGGCGCGGGCCGGAAAGGTTCGCGGCGAGTGCGCCGCCGATCGTGCCTCGCGCTGGCTCACCGCCGAGCAGCGGGCCGTAATCCATCGGTTCGAAGGCAAGTTGCTGGCCGTTTTCGGCAAGCAGGCTTTCGATTTCGGCCAGCGGCGTGCCGGCTTTTGCCGACAGCACCAGTTCGGCCGGCTCGTAAAGCATGACGCCGGAGAGTTTGGAAAGGTCGAACGTATGCTCGCCCTGCTGCGGCCGGCCGATACCGCGCTTGGAGCCGTGGCCGAGGATTTCCAGCGGTGCGTCTTCCGCCGCGGCCCAGGCGACGGTGGAGAGGACTTCGGCTGCGGTGGTGGGGACGAAGGTGGTCATGAGGCGGATGCGCCAATGGCAAATGCAAAGACGTCGCGTTCCTTCGCGCCCCCCTCTGTCCTGCCGGACATCTCCCCCTCAAGGGGGGAGATCGGACGTCGCGTCTGGCTTCGCCAATCGTCAATATTGAAAGAAGGCTGAGGCGTGCAAGCTGCCAATCTCCCCCCTTGAGGGGGAGATGTCCGGCAGGACAGAGGGGGGTGTTCAAGCGCCAACATACCCACTCAAAACCTCGGAATGTCCGGAAACGCCACTTGCCCGCGATGCACGTGCATCCGCCCGAGCTCGGCGCATCGCCTCAATTGCGGGAAGACCTTGCCGGGATTCAAAAGATGGTTGGGGTCGAAGGCGCATTTGACGCGCATCTGCTGGTCGAGGTCGATCTGGTTGAACATTTCCGGCATCAGGTCGCGCTTCTCGACGCCGACCCCGTGCTCGCCGGTCAGCACGCCACCGACCTTGACGCAGAGCCGCAATATGTCGGCGCCGAAACTCTCCGCCTTGTCGAGTTCGCCCGGCACGTTGGCGTCATAGAGGATGAGCGGGTGCAGATTGCCGTCGCCGGCGTGGAAGACATTGGCGACGCCGAGCCCGTATTTCTCCGACAGCTCGCGCATGCCGGCGAGCACGCGCGGCAGTTCCTTGCGCGGGATGGTGCCGTCCATGCAGTAGTAGTCGGGCGAGATGCGGCCGACCGCCGGGAAAGCCGCCTTGCGGCCGGCCCAGAAGCTCAGCCGCTCCTGCTCCGATTGCGAAATGCGGCATATGGTCGAGCCGTTCCTATAGGCGATGGCTTCGACCAGGCCGATCAGGTGATCGACCTCGACACCCGGCCCGTCCAGCTCGACGATCAGCAGCGCCTCGACATCCAAGGGATAGCCGGCCTGGACGAAATCCTCGGCGGCGTGGATGGCCGGACGGTCCATCATCTCCATGCCGCCCGGAATGATGCCGGCGCCGATGATGTCGGCAACGCATTGGCCGGCCTGCTCGCTGGTCGGGAAACCGATCAGCAGGGCACGCGCCGTCTCCGGCTTTTTCAGGATGCGTACGGTGACCTCGGTTACGACGCCGAGCAGTCCTTCGGAGCCGGTCATGACGCCGAGCAGGTCGTAGCCTTCCGCGTCGAGATGGCTGCCGCCGAGGCGCACCACCTCGCCATTCATCAGCACCATCTCGATGCCGAGCACATTGTTGGCGGTGAGACCGTATTTCAGGCAGTGCACGCCGCCGGAATTTTCCGCGACATTGCCGCCGATCGAGCAGGCGATCTGGGAGGATGGATCGGGGGCGTAATAAAAACCCTCCTGCTCGACGGCGGTGGTGATGCCGAGATTGGTGACGCCGGGCTGGGCGACGACGACGCGGTTCTGAAAATCGATCTCGAGGATGCGGTTGAAGCGGCTCATTACCAGCAGCACCGCGTCTTCGAGCGGCAGCGCACCGCCGGAGAGCGAGGTGCCGGAGCCGCGTGGCACGACGCGGATGTTGCGGTCGCTGCAATATTTCAGCACCCGCGAGACCTGCGCCACGGTCTGCGGCAGCACCACGACCAGCGGCAATTGCCGGTAGGCGGTGAGCCCGTCGCTCTCGAAGGCGCGCATGGCATTGGCGGCGTCGACGACGCCCTCGCCCGGCACCATGATGCGCATATCGGCGACGATCTCGTCGCGCCGGCGCATCGTGGCGTCGTCTGGTTTCGGCATGGCAAGGCCGGACATCGACAGCCTCCTTCGATCGACTGGTAAAAATCTTTTACCAGCGACGGTGGTCGCTTGCAAATGCCGCGTTGGCCGGGATGAGAGGCCTATGGCCGAGACTGCCTTCCGCAGCGGCAATCTGCCGCTGCGCCCCACACTACTCGCCCGGCTGCTTGCCTGGTTCGGAGTGCATGCGGCGGACGCGGCGCACGCCCCACCAGACGAGCACGATGGCGAGCGGCACCGAGGCGGCGGTGACCATTTCCGGCGCGAAGGCATGGCCGAAGATCGAGGCGCCCTTGGCGACGTAGCCGATGAGGCCGACGACATAGTAGGAGACGGCGGCGACCGAGAGCCCCTCCACCGTCTGCTGCAGCCGCAATTGCAGGCGGGCGCGATTGTTCATCGATGCCAAAAGATCGCGGTTCTGCTTCTCGACCTCGACGTCGACCCAGGTGCGCAGCAGTGTGGTGGCACGGGTGAGCTTCGTCGACAGGTTGGCCTGACGCTCCTCGACCGAACGGCAGGTACGCATCGCCGGCGCCACGCGGCGCTGCAGAAAACCGCCCCAGGTGTCGTAGCCGGGCACCGCCTCTTCGTCGAGCGCCTCCAGCCGTTCGCGCACGATGCCGTCATAGGCGCGGCTGGCGCCGAAGCGGTAGAGGCTGGAGGCGGCATCGGCCTCCAACTCGGCGGCCAGTTCGGTCAAGTCGGCAAGTAGCGTCTGGCTGTCGCGGGTCTCGGCGACCTTCATTTCCAACGTGGTCTGGGCCAGCCTGTCTTCGATGCGGCGGGCGCGACCGGACAGCGTCAGGGCCAGCGGCAGCCCAAGCATGGCCAGCGTGCGGTAGGTCTCGATGTCGATCAGCCGCTGCGACAGTGCCCCGGTGCGCGCCGGGGTCAGGCCGCGGTCGAGCACCAGCATGCGGGTCAAGCCGTCGCCATCCTGACGGAAATCGGTGACGATGGCCGCGTTGCCGCGCTCGACCAGCGAATAGCACAGGCTGGTCGGGTCGAAGCCGGCGATCAGTTTTTCGTTCGCCGGCGTCCATTTGCGGATCTCCAGCCTGATGCCGGAAATCACCGTGCCCGGCGGCGAAAACCCGTTGCCGAAGGGTGTGTCTTCTTGCCCCCTGCCGTTTTCGGCGAGCGGGCCTTCCCAGAGATAGGTCGAGAATTCCGTGTGGCGTTCCCAACGCAGCGAGCCCTTGCCCCATTTCATCGCGTGGTGGCGGGCGTGAGGGTCGGGCGCGGCGATGCCGAGGCGTCGCGACAATTCGGAAAGCACGGCCTGATCGATCCCGGATCCAGCTTCGGTCATGAAGGAAAGCTGCACCAGCACGCGCGGTTTTTCGACCAGCGGCTGCGGCCGGGCGTGGACCTCGCCGAGCGCGCCCGGCCGACCTTCATGCGCCGGAAAGCCCATGACGGTGCCGCCCACGGCTTTGGCGCGCAGCTGGAATTCGAGGTTGGAAGGGTCGGCGTCTGGCACGGCTGGTCCCCCGGGCTTCTGTGAGCCCTTGGCAATGATGTCCCTCTAGAGGCAATCGCCAGGGGACGCAAACGCCCAATTTAGCTGAAGATGATATGGCGCCGCGGCTGTGAAACGGACCCGGCCACGGCGAATTGGATAAATAATTTGACCAGTTGGCGACGCTGGCTTTATCTTGCGCGACATCGGTTCAACCCCCAGGCATCCCGTTTGAGCGACATTTTCTCCCGGATCGAGCATTCGCGCACCGCCGACGAGGTGGTGCAGCAGATCGAGAGCCTGATCCTCGAAGGCGTCCTGCGCACCGGCGACCGGCTGCCGGGCGAGCGCGAACTGGCGCGCCAGTTCGAGGTGTCGCGGCCGATCCTGCGCGATGCCTTGAAAGCCTTGGAAGGGCGCGGGCTGTTGACGACACGGCCAGGCGGCGGCACCCATGTCGCCGATGTCATCGGCCAGCTGTTCACCAAGCCGGTGACCGACCTGATCTCGATGCATCGCAAGGCGGTGACCGACTATCTGGAGTACCGCCGCGAGATCGAGGCGGTGGCGGCGGAATATGCGGCGCGGCGTGCCACATCGGACGATCTGGCGCTGCTCGACCGCATCATGGCACGTATGGACGAGGCGCACCGGACCGGCAATTTCGACGACGAGGCGGAAATCGACGTCGAGTTCCACCACGCGATCTGCGAATGCGCGCACAACATCATCCTGCTGCACACGCTGCGCTCGTGCTATCGGCTGCTGTCGGAAGGCGTGTTCCAGAACCGGCGGCTGGTGTTCAGCGTGCCGGGCGCGCGCGAGACGCTGCTTTCGCAGCACCGGGCAATCTACACGGCGGTCAAGGCCGGCGATGCAGCCGCGGCGCGGCAGGCGGCGATGGACCACATCTCTTATGTCGAACGGTCGATGGCCGAGGCCGAGCGCAGCGGCGACTGGCAGCGCGTGTCGCGGCTGAGGCTCAGGCAGCGCTCCGAGCCCGGTGACGGTGAGCCGGCAAGAAAACAGCCGTAGGCACCGCCCAGAAAATTCAACGACGAACCAGCGAAGAACCAGCGGAAAAAAGATCCATGAGCAGCATTCTCACCATCGCCGACCTCAAGGACCTGGCGCGCCGCCGCGTGCCGAAGATGTTCTTCGACTACGCCGATTCCGGCGCCTGGACCGAAAGCACCTACCGGGCCAACGAAGAGGATTTCCAGAAGATCAAGTTCCGCCAGCGCGTGCTTGTCGACATGGACAACCGCTCGCTGGAATCGACCATGATCGGCGAGAAGGTGACGATGCCGGTGGCGCTGGCGCCGACCGGCATGACCGGCATGCAGCATCCGGACGGCGAGATGCTGGCGGCGCAGGCTGCGGAGGAATTCGGCGTGCCGTTCACGCTGTCGACGATGAGCATCTGCTCGATCGAGGATGTCGCGTCGGTGACCAGGAAGCCATTCTGGTTCCAGCTCTATGTGCTGCGCGACAAGGATTTCGTCTTCGATCTGATCGACCGTGCAAAAGCGGCGAAATGCTCGGCGCTGGTGCTGACGCTCGACCTGCAGATCCTAGGCCAGCGCCACAAGGATATCCGCAACGGGCTTTCGGCGCCGCCGCGGATGACGCCGAAGCACATCTGGCAGATGGCGACCAGGCCGCGCTGGTGCGTCGGCATGGCCGGGACAAAGCGCCGGAGCTTCCGCAACATCGTCGGCCATGCCAAGGGCGTCGGCGACCTCGCCTCGCTGTCGTCGTGGACGAAGGAGCAGTTCGATCCGCACCTGTCGTGGAAGGACGTCGCCTGGATCAAGGAGCGCTGGGGCGGCAAGCTGATCCTGAAAGGCATACTCGACAAGGACGACGCGCTGATGGCGGCCAGGACGGGTGCCGATGCGATTATCGTTTCCAACCATGGCGGCCGCCAGCTCGACGGCGCCTCGTCGTCGATCATGGCGCTCGAAGAGATCGCCGACGCCGTCGGCGACACGATGGAGGTGCATATGGACGGCGGCATCCGCTCCGGCCAGGACGTGCTCAAGGCGCTGTGCCTCGGCGCCAAGGGCACCTATATCGGACGGCCTTTCCTGTACGGCCTCGGCGCGCTCGGCAAGGAAGGGGTTACCAAGGCGCTGGAAATCATCCGCAAGGAGATGGACATAACGCTGGCGCTGTGCGGAAAGCGCCTGGTCACCGACATGGGCAAGGATCAGCTTCGGCGCTAAAGTCCCGTGACGGCATGATCATGGAGGCGACGCAGGCATTGACGGAGCCCGGCATCAGTTTCTACGAGGCGCGCGGACCGCAAGGCATGCGCCTTTACGCGATCGGCGATGTGCACGGCCGGCTCGATTTGCTGACCGCCATGCACCGGCGGATCGAGGCGGAGCTCAGTCAAAGACCGTCGGCCGATTGGCGCGTGATCCATCTCGGCGACTATGTCGACCGGGGCCCGGACTCCAGGGGCGTCATCGATTTCTTGATCGACGCGCAAAGACGCGATCGGCGTCACCTGATGCTGGCCGGAAATCATGATCTCGGCTTCCTCGATTTTCTCGATGTCCCCGATCCGGACGGGCTGTTCATGCGCTATGGCGGCATCCAGACGGCGCTATCCTATGGTGTGTCACTCGGTGGGGGCAGCGCCTGGTTTGGCCGCGCCGATGCGGCATTGCGGCAAGGGTACGCCGCACTGGTCGAGGCGGTGCCGCAGAACCATGTCGAGTTCCTGCGCTCGCTGCCCTTTTCAGTAACGTTCGGCGACTTCTTCTTCTGCCATGCCGGCATCCGGCCCGGCATTGCGCTGGAAAGCCAGAGCCGGCAGGACCTGATCTGGATCCGCGAGGTCTTCCACGACCACACCGGTCTTCATCCGAAGATCGTGGTGCACGGTCATACGCCGGTGCCCAAGCCCGAGATCACCGGCAACCGCGTCAATGTCGACACCCTCGCCTGGCAGTCGGGAAACCTCACCGCGCTCGTCGTGGACGGCGCTGACAAGCATATCCTGACAGTGACGGGTGAGCGGGCGTAGGTAAGGCGTGAGGTTATGTGCAGAGGGTCTAGCGAAGCGCGGCGGTGACGCCGTAGCCGTCAACGGCATTGTGGTTGTTGGCTGCGTCGGCGGAATAAATGCCGAGGCCGCACAAGACGATGGCCGACAACATGGCAAAGGACAAAAAGGCTGCTTTCACGGACGTCATCTCTTGTTGAGCTTTCTGCATCTATGCACGAGCGGGTTACCAATGCGTTGAAACGCGAAATACGTCGCAAATGTCTGACGGTTTCGCGCTTCTAGGCATGTTCTGTATCGGCGGTGTGTCGCGCGGGTCACAGGAAAGGTTCATCGCGGTTGCACTGAAGATGCAGAGCGGGCGCCTTTTAGGCTGGCGGACAGACACAGGCCAAGGATGAAACGCGTTATCCCCGGCGGATTTGCCGCCGCGTGCCAAATATGCAACGTCGCCAAATACGTTGACTATATGGGCCGTCAGATCGTCGCCACCCAGGCGCGGGCGATGGCCAGGCCGGCGGCATCGGCTTGCGGTCCGTTGCGGGCCATTTCGTCGTCGAGCCGAACGGCCCAATCCGGATGGCGTTCGGCGATCAGCGGTGCGAAGGACGTGCTCCAGTCGCGAACCATCGGCCGGTCCGCCTCGAAATGAAACTGAAAGCCATAGACGGCGCGGCCGATGCGGAACGCCTGGTTCTCGGCCACGGCATTGCCGGCCAGCCGCACGGCAGTCTCGGGCAAGACAAAGGTGTCGTCGTGCCATTCGAAGATCGGGAATTTTTCAGGCAAGGCGGCGAGCACCGGATCGGCCTGCGCCGCCGCGGTGAGCGCGACCTCGTGCCAGCCGAACTCCGACGCGCCGCCGATCTGGTTCTCGCCGCCAAAGGCGCGCGCGACCAACTGGCTGCCGAGGCAGATACCAAGCACCGCGCGATCCCTCTCGGCAAAGTCGCGTGTCAGATCGAGCAGACCCGGAAAATAAGGACAGAGCTCGTCCTCCAGCGCATTCTGGGCGCCGCCGAGCACCACCATGGCGTCATGCCCGCCGCTATCTTGCGGCAGCGCGTCGCCGCGGTAGGGACGGCGCAGGTCGATATCGGCGCCCGCCTCGACAAGGGCCGCGCCGATCTGGCCAAGGCCCTCATTGTCGAAGTTCTGGACAACCAAGACCCGCATCGAAACCTGCTGACATGAAATTGATGCAACGAGCGATATCATGGCACCAGCATTGCAGCCAACAGGGAACGCCTATGCCACTGCAAAACCGGGTCGACCCGTTCGGCGCCATCCATGCCGTGCCGGAGCGCGGCCTGTTCATGGGCAATCGCGGCATCATTCACGACCCCGAGACGAGAACGCTGTTGAAGAAGCGCTGGGCGCTGCAAGCCTGGATCATCTGCGTCTGCGAATTCGGCAACGTGCGGCGCGAGCCGATGGGGCGCAACCGGGCTGGCGGCAAGGCCGGCTGGACCGAGCTGTTTTTCCTCGACGAGGTGACGGCACTTGCCGCCGGCCACCGTCCCTGCTTCTTCTGCCGGCGCGAGCGGGCCAGGGATTTTGTCCGGCGTTTCGGCGACGCCTTCGGCATTGCCGAGCCACGCGCGCCGCAGCTCGACAAGCGCCTGCACAAGGAGCGCCTGGCATCGGGCGGGCGGGCGCCGATACTGAAACCGGAGGCGCTTGCGGACTTGCCGGACTGCACGATGATCTCGTCAAGAAACAGGGCGTACGCCCTGTTTGATGGCGCCGCGCTGCCCTGGAGTTTCGGCGGTTATGACGAACCGGTCGGGTTCGGCGGTTTTACCGACAGTCCAATCCGCCTGCTCACGCCAGCGACAACTGTTTCGGTGCTGCAGAAAGGCTACGAGCCTGTCTGGCATCCTTCCGCCGAGGCTTGACGCCGAGGGTGACGTTGCCGCATTCCTCGGCGATGCGCGCCAATTACAAGATGCAGCGGCTGTTCGTGCCGGACGGGCTTGGACCGGACATCGAGTTCGACATCGGCCCGCAGCAGAGCCATTATCTCTCGCACGTGCTGCGGCTCGGCGAAGGCGCCGAAATTCTGGTCTTCAACGGCCGCGACGGCGAATGGTCGGCGGCGATCGCGGCAAAATCGAAGAAGGCGTTGCGCCTGAAGTTGCTGGCATTGCAGCGGCCGCAGCCGCCGTTGCCCGATCTCGTCTACTGTTTCGCGCCGCTGAAGCAGGGGCGGCTCGACTACCTCGTGCAAAAGGCGGTCGAGATGGGCGCTGGCATCCTGCAGCCGGTCATCACCCAGCATACGCAGGTGGCAAAGCCCGGCATCGAGCGCCTGCGCGCCAATGTCGTCGAGGCGGCCGAACAATGCGGCATATTGGCGGTGCCGGAGCTGCGCGAAGCGGAAAAATTCGAGCGCCTGCTCAGCAACTGGGACCGTGAGCGGCGGCTGATCTTCTGCGACGAGGATGCATCGACCAACAGTCCCCTGCCGGCATTGCAGGCGGTGCGGGAGAACAAGCTCGGCCTGCTGGTCGGGCCGGAGGGCGGCTTTTCCGACGAGGAGCGCAGGATGCTGAGAGCCCTGCCCTTCGTTACCGCCATTCCGCTTGGGCCGCGCATCCTGCGGGCGGACACGGCGGCCGTAGCGGCACTGGCGCTGATCCAGGCGACAATCGGGGATTGGTGATCAATTCCAGTTACCCTCTGGCTCAGGATTTTTCGCTTGATCGGCTACTGACATTTCGTCCATCTAGCGCCGGCAGTGGCCGCGCGTCCTTTCGGGCGCGCAAAGGACGCTGTAACATATTGATTGGGCACATGATCCTTTCCGAAAATCGAAGCCGGTTTTCGGGGCCATGTGCGGAGGGCTATTATGGCGCGCGATACTACCGATTTCCGGCCGATCGAAGGCGTCGACGAACTCGTCGAGCACCTGGCCGAAGGCAACAAGCCGCGCGACAAATGGCGCATCGGCACCGAGCACGAGAAATTCCCGTTCTATGTTGACGGCAATGCCCCGGTGCCCTACGGCGGCGAGCGCGGCATCCGCGCCATCCTCGAAGGCATGCAGGACAAACTCGGCTGGGACCCGATCATGGATGCCGGCCGCATCATCGGACTGGTCGAGCCGACCGGCCAAGGCGCGATCTCGCTGGAGCCCGGCGGCCAGTTCGAACTGTCCGGCGCGCCGCTGGAGACGATCCACCAGACCTGCCGCGAAGGCAATGCGCATCTGGCGCAGGTGCGCGAGATCGCCGAACCGATGGGCATTCGTTTTCTCGGCCTTGGCGGCAGCCCGAAATGGTCGCTGGCCGAGACGCCGAAGATGCCGAAATCGCGCTACGAGATCATGACCCGCTACATGCCCAAGGTCGGCACCAAAGGTCTCGACATGATGTACCGGACCTGCACGATCCAGGTGAACCTCGACTTCGAAAGCGAAGCCGACATGCGCCGCAAGATGCAAGTGTCGCTGAAATTGCAGCCGCTGTCGACGGCGCTGTTTGCCAACTCGCCCTTCACCGAAAGCCGGCCGAACGGCTTGCAGAGCTGGCGCGGCGAGATCTGGCGCGACACCGACAATCAGCGCTCCGGCCTGCTCGAATTCTGCTTCTCGCCCGATTTCGGCTTTGCCGATTATGTCGAATGGGCGCTCGACGTGCCGATGTATTTCGTCATCCGCGACGGCCAGTACCATGACATGACGCACATCACCTTCCGCCAGTTCATGGCGGGCGCCGCCCGCAACGAACTGCCGGACGGGCTCCCGACGATGGGCGACTGGGCGAACCATCTGTCGACGCTGTTCCCGGACGTGCGGTTGAAGCGCTTTCTCGAAATGCGCGGCGCCGATGGCGGGCCGTGGCGGCGCATCTGCGCGCTGCCGGCCTTCTGGGTCGGGCTGCTCTATGATGCGGCTGCGCTCGACGCGGCCGAGGCGCTGACCTCGAGCTGGAGTTATGACGAGGTGCTGGCGATGCGCAACGCGGTGCCCGAACAGGGCATTTCGGCGCCCTTCCGCAACACGACACTGCGCGAGATAGCCCGCGACGTGCTCGTCATCTCGCGCATGGGACTGAAGAACCGCGGCCGCAAGAACCGCGACGGCTATGACGAGACCTCGTTCCTCAACACGCTGGACGAGGTCGTCGCGCGTGGCACCACCAGCGCCGAAGAGATGCTCTCGGCCTACCACACACGCTGGGGCGGCTCGATCGAGCCGGTGTTCATGGAATACGCGTATTAACGCTTCGCTATCCGCTTGGCCGATGGTCCGGCAAATTCGCTTCAATCAGTGATGGAAACGAATTAGGCTTCTCCAACGAGGATTTTCCCGGAGGAGAAAACAATGCCTTCCTTGTTCGATATTCTGGCACAGGCCCAGAACGGCAACGGCATGCAGGCGCTGGCCCAGCAGTTCGGGCTTTCGCAGCAGCAGACGCAGGCGGCGGTCGCGGCGCTGCTGCCGGCCTTTTCGCAGGGGCTGAAGCGCAACACGGCGGACCCTTATGGGCTCGGCTCCTTCATGACGGCGATGGCCAGCGGCCAGCACGCCAAATATTTCGAGGATGCAAGCCGGGCCTTCTCGCCGCAGGGCCTCGATGAAGGCAAGGGCATTCTCGGCCATTTGTTCGGCTCGAAGGACCTGTCGCGGGCCGTCGCCAGCCAGGCCGCGCAGGCGAGCGGCGTCAGCCAGCAGGTCCTGCAGCAGATGCTGCCGGCAATCGCCTCGATGATGATGGGCGGGCTATTCAAGCAGACCACCGACCAGCTAGGCGGGCAGATGCATGCGGCAGGCGGTGGCGGCAATCCGCTTGGCGAGCTCATCGAGCAGATGATGCGGCAGGCTGGCGGCGGCAGCCAGGCACCGACCCCTCAGCCTGCAGGCCCCACGGATAACCCGCTCGGCAAGGTGCTGCAGGATATGTTCGGCGGGCAGCAGCCGCAACAGACGCAGAGCCCTTACGGCGACAACCCGCTGGGCAAGGTGTTGCAGGACATGTTCGGCGGCGGGCAGCAGCCACAAAGCCAGCCGCAGCAGACACAGAACCCTTATGGTGACAATCCGCTCGGCAAGGTGCTGCAGGATATGTTCGGCGGCGGTGCACCACAGCCACAGCAGCCGCAGAACCAACCCCAGCAGACACAGAACCCTTATGGTGACAATCCGCTCGGCAAGGTGCTGCAGGACATGTTCGGCGGTGGCGCACAACAGTCTCAGCCGCGTCAGGCGCCGCAGCAACCCCAGGCGCCGCAGCCGCAGGCCAATCCGAGCGGCAGGCCGAGAAATCCGTTTGACGACCTGTTCGGCAAGATGTTCGAGACAGGCGCCCAGCAGCGCGACGACTACCAGAAAGGCATGGAGTCGATCTTCGACCAGTTCAAGCAGGGCATGGGCCGGCGGTAGACCAGACACCGGCAATCAATCATCAGTGCCGCCCAAAAAAGAAAGCCCGGTCCTGGGAGGACCGGGCAGCGCGCAGGCTGGCCGGGGGGATCCGGCAGGGAGTGGGGAGCCTGCGTAACTTAGTGGCGTCGTGCCTCAAAAAGGTTCAACGCGCCCGAACGGCGAAACCACGCGATCACACCACCTTGCGGGCAATATCCTCGATCGTTTCGGCGCGCTCGACCGCGATGACGCGAAGCCTTTCTGTCGGATCGCGGCCAAAGGGTACACCGACAGCGACGTGCAGGTCGGCGCGGGTCAGGCCGATGTCGGCGAGCTCGGCATCCGACATCTCGCCGAGGCGATAAAAGGCGCGGCGGTTTCTCCAGGCGCGGTAAACATTGGCAGCGGCATTGGCCACGCGCGTCGCAACGGCCGGACGCGAGGTGATGCGCGAGGTCTCGGTAGCGAAATCAAACGTAGCCATGTCGGTCTCCTTCACATTCGAACGGGCGAAACCGGTCGATCGGGCGCTGGCGACAGCGGCCGTTCCGGCTTCGATTCACATGCCTTCATGTGGACAATCGGAATTTGCCATGGCCCGATTGATTAATCCAACGAATGTTTCTAATCTTTAGCATCAGCATCAATGATGGATTAGGCCAATGAAAGCGCCGCTCGATCTCGATCAGTTGCAGACCTTCATCTCGATTGTCGACACCGGCAGCTTTACCCGCGCGGCGGAAGCGGTGCATCGCACCCAGTCTGCGGTGTCGATGCAGATGCGGCGGCTGGAGGAACGGATCGGCAAGCCGCTGTTCGAAAAAGACGGCCGCACCAACAGGCTGACCGAGGAAGGCGACAGACTGCTCTCCTACGCAAGGCGGCTGCTCTATCTCAACAAGGAAACACTGGCCGCCTTCGACGACCGCCGGCTCGAAGGCACCATCCGCATCGGCACGCCGGACGATTATGCCGATCGCTTCCTGCCAGAGATCATGGCGCGGTTTGCCCGTTCCAACCCGCATGTCGAACTGACCGTTATCTGCGAACCGACGCCGGGACTGGTCGAACACATCAAGCGCGGCAATCTCGACCTGGCGCTGGTGACGCACAACGACGCGCGCGGCCAGTCGGAAGTGGTGCGGCGCGAACCGCTGCTGTGGGTTACCTCGGCCAACCATGCGACGCATGAGCAGCCGATCCTGCCGATGGCCTTCGGCCGGCCGAACTGCATCTGGCGGCGGGCCGCCGCCGACGTGCTCGATCAGCAGAGCCGCGACTATCGCATCCTGTTCACCAGCTTCTCTGCCACCGTCATCGCCGCCGCGGTGCTTTCCGGTCTGGCGATCTCGGTGCTGCCGGAATGCGCGCTGCGGCCCGGCATGCGGGTGCTGGGCGAGGCCGACGGTTTCGGCGCCCTGCCCGATTGCCGCATCGGTATCATGCGCGGTCAGACCTCGCGGCCGGAGATCGTCGACGCGCTTGCGCGCCACATTTCGGAGAGCCTCGACAATATTTCCGTGCCACTCGGCGAGGAGACCGGCACGTTCGATTTCGCCGCCCTCGCCTTCGCCAAGATGAAGCGGACCAAGCCGAACCAGATCCTGCCGGGCTGGTGATCGCGCGTTTGGGGCGGACATCGAACACGGCCGCCTTGACGCCGGCCAGCAATCGTCCCCCAATCGGCCGATGAGCGACGCAGCATCCGAATCACGCACCAACGCCACCGAATATACGGTGAGCGAGATTTCCGGCGCGCTGAAGCGTACGGTCGAGGACGTCTTCGGCAATGTACGGGTGCGCGGCGAGATTTCCGGCTATCGCGGACCGCATTCCTCCGGCCATGCCTATTTCTGCCTGAAGGACGATCGCGCGCGGCTCGACGCCGTGGTGTGGAAGACCACGATGAGCCGGCTGAAATTCCGTCCAGAGGAAGGCATGGAGGTGATCGCCACCGGCCGGCTCACCACCTATCCCGGAAAGTCGAACTACCAGATCGTTATCGACAATCTCGAGCCGGCCGGTGCCGGTGCGCTGATGGCGCTGCTGGACGAGCGCAAGCGCCGGCTGCAGGCCGAAGGCCTGTTCGACGCGGCGCGCAAGCGCAGGCTGCCGTTCATGCCGTGCGTCATCGGCGTCGTCACCTCGCCGACAGGCGCCGTCATCCGCGACATCATCCACCGCATCAAGGACCGGTTTCCGCTGCACGTGCTGGTCTGGCCGGTGCGGGTGCAGGGCGAGACGGCGGGTGCGGAAGTGACCGCTGCCGTCAACGGCTTCAACGCACTGCCATGGGACGGCGCCATCGCGCGGCCCGATCTGTTGATCGTGGCGCGCGGCGGCGGCAGCCTGGAGGATCTGTGGGGCTTCAACGACGAAGCGCTTGCCCGGGCCGTCGCCGCTTCGGGCATTCCGGTGATTTCCGCGGTCGGCCACGAGACCGACTGGACATTGATCGATCTGGCGGCGGATGTGCGGGCGCCGACGCCGACAGGCGCCGCCGAGATCGCCGTGCCGGTCAAGGTCGACCTCGAAGCGACGCTTGCCGGCCTTGGCGCGCGGTTGAAGACCGCACTGTCGCGCAATTTCGAACGCAAGCGGCAGGCGGCACGCGCGGCCGCCCGTGCGCTGCCCTCGCCCGACCAGTTGCTGGCGCTGCCGCGGCGGCGCTTCGACGAGGCGACGAGCCGGCTCGGCCGGGCGCTGTCGGTCAGCGTCGAGCGCAAGCGAGCCAGGCTTCTGGGGCAGCGGCTGACGCCGGCGACTTTGTCGCGGCGCATGAACGAAGCCCGCACTCTGACCCGCCGCGACCTCGCCCGTGCGCAAGCGGCTTTCTTCGCCATCGTGCGCGAGCGTCGGGCGCGGTTTTCGCGCACGGCGACCAGACTGTCACCGGCGCCGATCGCAAGACGGCAGAAACTGCAAGGCGATGCCCTGCTGGCACTGACGCGGCGGCAGGACCAGGCGATTTCGCGGCGGCTGGACCGTCTGCGTGGAAAACTGACGCAGGCCGACCGGCTGCTGGCGACGCTCTCGCACAAGGCCGTGCTGGCGCGAGGCTTCGCGCTGGTCAAGGATGCGGACGGCGCGGTGGTCAAGCACGCGGCAGAAGTTGTGTCGGGGATGGCGCTTTCGCTGGAGTTCGCCGACGGCACCGCCGATGCAGTCGCCATCAGTGGCACGGCGCGGCCGAAGACGGTTGCCAAGCCCGCGGCCAAGCTCAAGGCGCCGGGCGGCCAAGGTTCGCTTTTCTGAGGAAAAAATGACCGACCCGCATCTTGCGACGCCCTCGGGCAAACTGCGCGCCCGCGCCTTCGCGATCCCATTCGATGGCACGCCAGGCCGCTTCAATGCCATCACCGATGTGCCCGGCGTGACGGTCGGCTATACCACGCTGATCTCAGGGGATGGGCCGCTCGTCGTCGGCAAGGGTCCGGTACGCACCGGCGTGACCGCGATCCTGCCACGGCCCAGAGACGAGTTGGCCGTCCCGGCGTTTGCCGGGATGTTCAGCGCCAATGGCAATGGCGAACTGACCGGCTCGCATCTGATAGAGGAGCTCGGAGCGTTCAATCTTCCCATCACCATCACCAACACGCATTCCTGCGGCGTCAGCCGCGACGCAACGCTGCGCTGGATGCAGACGGTGCTGCCGCAATCGCTCGACAGCGCCTGGGCGCTGCCGGTGGCGGGCGAGACTTACGACGGCTTCCTGAACGATATCAACGGCCACCATGTGAGCTTCGAGCACGTGTTTTCCGCGCTCGAAACGGCTGATAGCGGGCCGATCGAAGAGGGCAGCGTCGGCGGCGGCACAGGCATGATCACCTTCGGCTTCAAGGCAGGGTCCGGCACATCCTCGCGCAGCGTCGACTGGAATGGAAAGCGTTTAACGATCGGCTGCTTCGTCCAGTCGAATTTCGGTGCACGGCGAAACCTCGTGATCCGTGGCATCAGAGCCGGAGCGGAACTCGCCGATCCGGCGGCCCGGGACAACACGCCGCGAGCGGAGAAGAGCTCGATCATCGCGATCGTCGCCACCGATGCGCCATTCATGCCGCATCAGTTGAAACGGCTGGCGAAACGCGTGCCGCTCGGCGTGGCGCTAACCGGCGGCTATGGATACAATTCGTCCGGCGATATCTTTCTGGCCTTCAGCACGGCCAATCCCGACGCGGCGCGCGGCGCGGCCGGCAAGCTGGTCAGCGCCGGCTACATACCGGATGCCGATATCAACCCGTTCTTCGACGCCGTCGTTCAGAGCGTGGAGGAAGCAATCCTCAACGCGCTGGTCGCCAATGAAGACATGACCGGGCGCGACGGCAATTTCGTGCCGGCATTGCCGAAAGAGTGGCTCGAGGAGAGATTTGGCAAGGCTGCGCGGCGATAGGACCGCGCAACTGCATCAGACAGGCAATGTTCGCCCGGCAGGTTTTGCCGGAGGCGATCCGTCAGCCGGCAGGCTTGTTGGAATTCCGCTCGTCCTGATCGGCCTCGGCCGCCTCTTCGAGCCTCGAAGCAATGAGCTCCTGAATGTCGCCGACCTCTTCCTGGATATCCTCCAGGGGTATGCCGGCTTCGGCAGCCTTGGCCGCACATTCCCTGGCGAGGGTCTCGGCCTGCTTCTCGATTCTGGCTGGCGAGGGCTGGCAGTGGACTTTTTCGCCGATCCACCCGCGCAAGAACTCGATCGCGTGTTCACTCATACTGCTGTTTCCCTAGCGGCTATGCCGGTTGGTAATCATAAACGTCGGCATCTTCGAAAAGATGCGTGCTGCCATTCGAGCCGAGTCGGCTTCGCCCGGCAAGCCGAACTTGTCCGAGGTCCACAGAGCTGAAGGGAATGGAGGGTTCAAGGAGCACGTTCTAGTTCTTGAGGACTGATTCTCTCGACGAAACTCGTTCGACCCGCGCTATTGTTTCTATTTGCTTTTTTTCGATTTTCAAGCCGTTTTAGATCACAATAGATGTCGCAATGACTAGCACATTTACCGCGCTCTCGCCGGCACCATGTAAGAGGCGAGCCGTCAAAGCCGCCGCTATATAGTGACAACCATTTGCAATGTCGACTCTGCTCGCGGTCCTGCTTCTTTCCGCCGCGCTTGCTGGGAGATATGTGGTGTGACGGGTCTTGCAGTGCAAGCTGCCGAGCGCCTCATGCAAGGCATGCAATAGCGTCTTGTGGAAACCCTGAAGTGCTTGTCTAGGGCGGCTCTCTACCGCTGGCGGTAAAGGATCATGCCGGCATGATAGAGGACGCCTTCGACGAACTCACCATCCGCGGTGAAGCCCGTATCGTCCCAGTATTCTATGTGGTTGCCGTGCACTTCATAGCGTCCCCGGTAGGCGCTCTCGCGGTCACCGCGCGCTTCGTCATAACGGCCGTTCGGCAGGAGTTCGTGCCTGATATAGCGATCCTCGGTGACCCACATTCCGACATAGGGATGATCTTGGCGCGTCATTCGTTCCTCCGCAAGGATTGGAGTTGCAGGAAGGGTCAGGCCGGTTGGAGCTACAGCAACGGCAATACGCGTAAGCACTGCGGCCAAAGTGGATCGCATCAATGCGCCGCCTTCGTCGGACGCACGACGATCTCGTTGACGTCGACATCGTCGGGCTGTTCGATTGCGTAGCGCACTGCCCTGGCGATGGCATCGGGTTGCAGGGCAATAGCACGCCAGGTTTTCATGGCGGCGGCAGCGGCTTCGTCGGAGATCGTGTTCGCCAGCTCGCTTTCCACCACGCCAGGATGAATGCAGGTTACGCGGATATCGTCACTCTCCTGGCGGAGCCCATCGGAAATCGCGCGGACAGCGTATTTCGTTGCGCAATAGACGGCGGCCGTGGGCGAGACGGCCAGTGCGCCGATGGAACCGATATTGATGATGTGACCGGAGCCGCGTGCCGTCATCTCGGGCAGAACCGCCGCGACGCCGTACAGAACACCCTTGATGTTGACGTCCACCATCAGCTCCCACTCGTCGACCTTCATGGCTGCCATGGCTGACAGCGGCATGACGCCAGCATTGTTGACGATGACATCGACCTGGCCCCATTCGGCCCGGGCTGCGTCGGCGAATGCTGCGACATCCGCCCTCCTGGTGACGTCGAGCGCTCGCACGCGAACCGTTCCACCAGCTGCCTCGATTTCGGCCGCAAGCGCTTCAAGGCGGTCGGTGCGGCGTGCGCCGAGCATCAGCTTCGCACCTGCCGCGCCAAGCTCGCGGGCAATGCCAGCGCCGATGCCGCTGGAGGCACCGGTGATCAGAACAACTCTGTTCATGGTCATCGAGATGATCCTTTTGGTCTGTGATTATTTTCACGATGTGAAGGGATTGGGTGCGGGTGAGCTCCCGCGGCGCGCCGGCCCTATTGGGGGGCTCACTGGGCGGTGTAGCCGCCATCGACCAGAAGCAAGGCCCCGGTGATGAAGCTGGATGCCGGCGAGGCAAGAAAGGCGATGGCCTCGGCAACTTCTTGCGGCTGGCCGATCCGGCCGATTGGATGCGCGCCGCCGAAGCTGCGCAGCATCTCCCGGCCATTCTCCACCACGCCTTCCATGATGTCGGTTTCGATCACGCCAGGGGCAACGGCGTTGCAGCGAATGCCCGTGCGCCCGTATTCGATCGCGATCACCTTGGTCAGCTGTGCGACAGCCGCCTTGGAGGAGGCATAGGCCGCCTGCGTCTCGAAGGCCGCGACGGCCGAGATCGACGAGACATTGACGATCGCGCCGCTACCGCCGGCGGCCATCAATTCCACTGCGGCACGGGCAGTGACGAAGCTGCCGCGCGCGTTGATCTGCAGGATGCGGTCATAGTCGTCGACCGAGGTCTCAGTCAGTCGTTTGTTGAGCGTGCGACCGGCATTGTTCACGACAATGTCCAGTCGTCCGAAGCGCTTCGCGGCGAGTTCGACCGAGCGTCTGGCCAGATCCTCGTCGGCGACATCGCCGACCAGGGTCGCCACATCCTCGGCTTCCAATTCGCGTACGCTGTCGCTGAGATCGCTTGCCACGATCCGGGCGCCCCGCGCCCGCAGCAGTTCCGCCGTGCAGCGGCCGATGCCGCGTGCCGCGCCGGTCACGAGGGCGACTTTTCCATCCAGGTCCCAGGGGGAAGGAAGTGATGTCATGGGGGTATCTCCTTGGTCAGCCGGCATCGACTTGGATCGGGGGATCAAGCCTTTCTTGCCGTTGCGACAGAGATAGAGCCATGGCATTGTCGCGATAACCCGCCCGCCGTTAACCTAGATGGTAAGTTTGACTAACCAATGGACATCGATCTCAATGCGATTGCCGTCTTCGTCACCGTGGCCGAGGAACGCAATTTTCGCGCTGCGGCAGACCGTCTGGGCGTGACGCGCTCAGCGGTCAGCCAGAGCATCCTCAGGCTTGAACAGCGCCTTGGCATCGCATTGCTGCAGCGCACGACACGCAGCGTCAACCTGACCGAAGCGGGCGAACGCCTGCTGGCGAGCGTCGCACCGGCGATCGCCGACGTGAACGCGGCAATCGAAGCCACCACGGAGTTTCTGGACCGCCCGCGCGGCCGCCTACGGATCGCGGTTTCGTCTATCGCAGAGGCCTTTCTGTCAGGACCGCTGCTGGCGTCCTTTGCAGAAAGGTTTCCCGAGGTGCATCTGGATATTGTGGTCACCGACGAGGAATTCGACATCGTTGCCGAAGGCTATGATGCGGGAGTGAGGCTCGGCGAAGTGATCGAGCAGGACATGATTGCCGTGCCGGTATCGGGCGATCAGCGGCAGATGGCCGTCTGCGCCCCGCGCTATCTCGAGAAGTTCGGAGCACCCGCCCATCCGCGCGAGCTTGTGGCACATCGATGTATCGGCTGGCGGCCGGCGCCGGGAGTTTCGCCCTATCGGTGGGAGTTCGGCGAGGACGGGCGCGAGTTCGACGTGGCGGTTGCGCCCGAGATCACTACCAACGACATGTGGCTGATGATCCGACTGGCCGTTGCAGGCGCCGGAATCACGTTCGGCATGGCCGATACATTCCGCCCCTGGCTCGACCGCGGCGAGCTCGTGCCAATCCTCGACGGCTATTTTCCGCCGTTTGCGGGTTTCTATCTTTATTTCCCCAGCAGACGGAATATCGCGCCGAAGCTGAGGGGCCTCGTGGACCACCTGCGCGCCACGCGCCAGGCGCGGGATCGCAGGTAACCGCAACCGGATCGTAGAGATCGCTTGCGCTATTGGTCAGAAGCCTGGCTGAAAGCTGAATGGTACCGTTGGCTGGGATCGAACCAGCGACCTCCGGATCCACAATCCGGCGCTCTAACCATCTGAGCTACAACGGCACGTTTGCCTGAGCGGGATCGAGATGAAACGTTCGGGATCCGCTCTGTCGTTCGGCGATGCGTCCATACGGGCTATCGGAGTTTAATTCAAGGCTTTTGGCAAGGCAAAAGCTCGCTCCGGCATCGCGTCATTTTCCGCCGGACAAAAGAAAAGGCCGGCGGGAGGAGGTGCCGGCCTTTTCCTGTTACGAGCCAGCGGGAGGAGGTGCTGGCTGGTCACCCCGGTGAGCAGAGGGAGGAGGTTCCACCCGCCGGGTATTCACTTAAACCACTATATCGCACATCTATTTGTCTGACGAAATGCGACCTTTTGATGCATCGTCAAACTGTGCGCAAATATTAGGCGATCTTGATTTCTTTCACGGCCTTCTCGAAGGCGGTCTTGATCGGCTTGGATACGTCCTCGGCCGCCTTGGCAGCAACCGCCTGGAAGTCCTTAGCCTGCTCGACGGTCATTTCAACGCGCTTGCGCAGGAAAGCGGTCTGCAACTCGACGACTTCCGACAGCGACTTGGCGCCGATCAGGGCTTCGAAATGCGAGAAGCCGGCTTCGGCATTGGCGCGCAGGGCGGCGATGGTCTTGAGCGACAGGTCGCTGGAAACGGACTTGGCGGTCTCGTAGGTCGATTCCAGAGCCTTCTGGGTCTCCTCGGCGCCGGTCTTCAGCTTGGCGTAGGCCTCTTTCGACTGCTCAACGCCCTTTTCGGCGAAGGCACGGATCTGGTCGGTGGCCTTCGAAGCGTCGAAGCTCGGGAATTCAACGTTTTCGATCGTTTCAGCGGTCTTGGTCCTGGACATTTTCCATCCTTTTCAGCGGCAGCGGCTTTGACAAAATGCCGTCTCGTTCATCTATCATGGCAATATAAAGGCAAATTTTGTGCGTTGCAACATGTTTGTTGCATCGCACCATAAAATATTTGGTTCGCAGCGTTAACCACGCGCCTAGAGATTCCGCTGGTTGCACGCTATGACTTGTGGACCTTCGCGCCGTCGGCTTTTATTAACAAAGCGTTAACCGCAAATTGCCCGCTCTGTGAGGGTCGCCAAGCGCATGCCGGCTGAAAACTACTCCTTCCTTGACGTCGCCGTGCTCGACGCCGTCCGCCTGCGCTTCGCCGCAGGCGACGCGATCGCCATTCTGTCGGCAGATCTCGAGCAGGTGATCTGGGCCAACGGGCCCGGCGCGGCGGTATTCGGCTATCCGGACATCGGCGCTATCATCGGCGCCTCGGCAGGGTTGCCGCTGATCGCCCGGCGCCAGATCATGGCAACCAGCGGTTTTCCGCAGATCGGCCGCGACCGTGCCATCACGGTCCGGCTGGCGACCGGCCTGACCAGCCGTGCCGTCGGTTTCCTGGCCAGCGCGGTGACCATGCCCGATGGCGAGGAAGCAATCATGCTGGCGCTGCAGGCGGCGCAGACCGGCTCGCGAAGCGCCGCCGAGATCGCCGACCGCGCCATCGGTGGCTTTACGGAAGACGGCCACTACATCGCCTTTGTCGATGCCAAGGGCAATATCGACGCCGCATCGCACGGCTTTTCGGCGCTCGGCATCCGGCCTGAGACGCTGGCCGCACTTGTCGCCGATGTGGCGAACGAGAGCGACCGCATCGTCAAGCGCCTGGTTCCGGGTGGGTCCAGCTCCTATCCCGCGGGCCTTGCCCGGCTGACGGAAGAGCGGCACCTGCTGGTGGTGATCGACGAGGACCGGCTTGACGGCGAGGCCCCCGATGGCGAGCGCGCCGGCGGGGAAACCGAGGCGGCAGCGGCACTGAGCGGTGGCGATCTTCCCCAGCCAACGGACCAGGACAAAGAGCAGCCAATCGCCAGCACCGGCGCGGCGGAGATCGACCTTGCAGCGATGGAAGGCACCTCGGCATCGGCCGAGCACGAACCTGCCGACGCGGCCGACGATCACCGCACGGTTGGCGAAGCGCCGACGCAGCATGACCATTGGTACTTCAATGCCGGCGACGACGCGCAGGTCCCGCCCGGGGCAGCTGCGTCCGGCAAAGTCGAGACCAGCCCGGACGCTTCGCAGGCCGGCGCGGATACTTCGCCGGAAAGCGCCGCAAAGGCCACCAAAGCCGCCTCGCCGGCCGAACACCGCGCTTCGGCGATCGATCGCACCGCCGCGCCCATGCGTTTCGTCTGGCGTACCGACGCGGAGGGCCATTTCAGCGCCCTGTCGCCGGAATTTGCCGAGCTCGTCGGCAAGCCTGCCGCCGACGTGATCGGCCGCCGCTTCGAGGATGTTTCGGCCGCCTATGGCCTCGATGCTTCTGGCGAGATTGCCGGCCTGCTCGAACGGCGCGACACCTGGTCCGGCCGCTCCGTGCTGTGGCCGGTCGCCGGCACCGATCTGAAGATACCCGTCGATCTGGCGGCGCTCCCGGTTTACAGCCGCAGCCGCGTTTTCGAAGGTTTTCGCGGTTTCGGCGTGGCCAGGAGCGGCGATGCGGTGGTCGATCCGGATGCCGTCGGCATGGCCCTTGTCGCCGAGGAGAAACCTGCCGCGACCATCGGGCCGAAAGCCGTCGAACCTCTCCCCGAGACACCTAAACCCGCCGATCCGTTCAGGGGCGAAGTGCCGGCATTGACCATCGTGCCAAAACCCGAGCGGCGCTTTGCCGACAAGGTGATCCGGCTGGCCGAGCACCGGCAGCCGGCCAACGACAAGGGCCTGTCGACGCTGGAACGCAGCGCGTTTCGCGAGATTGGCGAGCGTCTCAAGAAGGACAGCACCCCGGCCGAAGAACAGCCCAGCGCCGGAAAGCAGAAGCCGGTTGAGAAAGTCGAGGCAGCCGGCAAGGCCGACGAGCCAAAGCTGAAAGAAGCCGGCCCGACGGACAAGGGTGAGATGCCGGAACCAGGTCCGGAAAGCGAGGCGGCTGCCGCCGAACCGCCCGAGGCCGATGCCGAGGACCAGAAGGACCTCGCCCGGCTCGACGGCGAGCAGCCGGATGAGGCGGTAGCAGAGGCGCAAGCCGGCGAACCCGTCACACGCCCTGTTTCCGGATCGCTGCTCGACTATGCCGATCGCGAACCCAGCGATGAAGCGCAGGAAGGCGTTGAGCCCAGCACGAACCGTCGAACGATCGTCGCCGAAGCGCCGCGGGATGGCGACGACGATAGCATGACGGCCGAAGATTTCCGTGACGCCGAGGATAGCGAGGATTGGTCCGAGGACAGCGCAGCCGCAGCCGACGCTGCCGGCCAGGTGCCGCCTGTCGAGCGGCCGCAGGCACCACCGCTCAAACTCGACGGCTTCGTGCCGTCGGCCTTTGCCGGAGAGGACAACAAGGGGCCGGATACCTCGATCCTCGGCAAGCTGCCAGTGCCGGTGCTTATCCATTCCGGCGATCAACTGCACTACGCGAACGACGAATTGCTCGGCTTGACCGGCTATGCGACGCTCAATGCCCTGGACGAGGCCGGCGGGCTCGGCGCGCTGTTTGCCGATCCTTATGCGGACGACGGCAGTTCCGACGGCGGCGACCGCGCTCTGCGGCTGAAAACGCGCGAAGGTCAGGAGTTTCCGATCGATGCGATTTTACGCTCCGTGCCCTGGGGAAACGGCAAGGCGCTGATGCTGGTCGTACGCCGTTCCGGCGACGACGAAGCAGCAGCCATTCCACATGGCGCCGCCGAAGACCAAACGCAGCCGGATGTTTCCGAGCTCAAGGCACGCATTGCCGAAATGCGCACCATCATCGACACCGCCACCGACGGCGTCGTGCTGATCGGCCGTAACGGAACGATCCGTTCAATTAGCCGTCCGGCGGAAGCGCTGTTCGGCTTCGACAGCGACGAGGTGACCGGCAAACCGTTCGTCTCGCTGTTTGCGATCGAAAGCCAGCGCGCGGCGCGTGACTATCTCGAGGGGTTGTCGGAGCCCGGCGTCGCAAGCGTGATGAACGATGGCCGCGAGGTGATCGGGCGCGAGGCGCAGGGGCGTTTCATTCCGCTGTTCATGACCATCGGCAGGCTGCCCAACGACAGCGGCTTCTGTGCGGTGGTGCGCGATATCACCCAGTGGAAGCGGGCCGAAGAGGACTTGACCCAGGCGCGCGCGGTCGCCGAACGCGCCTCGTCGCAGAAGACCGATTTTCTGGCCCGCATCAGCCACGAGATCCGCACGCCGCTCAACGCCATAATCGGCTTTTCCGAGCTGATGGTCGACGAGAAATTCGGGCCGGTGGCCAATGACCGCTATCGCGACTATCTGCGCGACATCAACCGTTCGGGCAACCACGTGCTCGATCTGGTCAACGACCTGCTCGACATTTCGAAAATCGAGGCCGGCCAGCAGGAGATGGCCTATGAGGCGGTGTCGCTTAACGACACGCTGGCCGAAACCGTGGCGATGATGCAGCCGCAAGCCAACCGGGAACGCGTCATCATCCGCTCCAGCTTCGCCTCGCGGCTGCCGGAAGTGGTGGCCGATCTGCGCAGCGTGCGGCAGATCGCGCTCAACATCCTGTCGAACGCCGTCCGCTACACGCAGGCTGGCGGCCAGGTGATCGTGTCGACGGCTTACGAGATCTCCGGCGATGTCGTCATGCGCGTGCGCGATACCGGCATCGGCATGAGCCAGTCCGAGATCGAGCAGGCGCTGAAGCCGTTCAAGCAGATCAATGCGCTGAAGCGCGGCCGTGGCGACGGCACGGGTCTTGGGCTGCCGCTGACCAAGGCGATGGTCGAAGCGAACCGGGCCCGGTTCACCATCAACTCGACGCCCGGCGAGGGAACCCTGGTCGAAGTCGCCTTTCCCTCGACCCGCGTGCTCGCCGGTTAGCTATGGTTGCGCAAAGAAAAAAGGCGTCCAACAGGACGCCTTGAATGATAGGATTGCTGTCACAACGGGGCTTGAGCGAATCAGATCCTCTCGGGGCTAAGAGGAACGGGATTTCTCCCTCAAGTTACGCACGACTATTGATGCCGGGCCTTAACAAATCCTTACCGGCACGCCGGAAAATTTACCAATGTGTACCACTCATGAAATCTAGGTAAATTCCGAAGAGATAATTTGTTAACGATACCTGAGACCTCAAAACGGCTCCCACCTTGGATCCCGGGGTCAGTCGGCAAGCTGCGGCAGGTTGCGGAACAGCTCGAGCGCTTCGGGATTGGCGAGCGCTTCCTTGTTCTTGATGGCGCGGCCGTGCACCATGTCGCGTACCGCGAGCTCGGTGATCTTGCCCGATTTGGTTCGCGGAATATCGCTGACGGCGACGATCTTGGCCGGCACGTGGCGCGGGCTCGCCCCGGTGCGGATTTTCGCGCGGATGCGTTTTTCCAGCTCGGCATCGAGCTCAACGCCGGCCGCCAGCCGCACGAACAGTACGACGCGCACGTCATTGTCGAAATCCTGGCCGATGCACAGCGCTTCGAGGATTTCCGGCATCTGCTCGACCTGATTGTAGATCTCCGCCGTGCCGATCCTGACACCGCCCGGATTGAGCGTGGCGTCGGAACGGCCATGGATGATCAGGCCACCATGGACGGTCCATTCGGCGAAATCGCCGTGGCACCAGACATCGTCGAAACGTTCGAAATAGGCGGCCTTGTATTTCCTGCCGTCAGGGTCGTTCCAGAAGCCGATCGGCATCGCCGGAAACGTCTTGGTGCAGACGAGCTCGCCCTTCTCCTGGCGGAGCGGGCGGCCGTCATCGTCCCAGACATCGACGGCAAGGCCGAGCCCGGGCCCTTGGATCTCGCCGGTCCATACCGGTTCGATCGGCACGCCGAGCACGAAGCAGGAGACGATATCGGTGCCGCCGGAAATCGAAGCCAGATGCACGTCCTTCTTGATGCCTTCATAGACGAAGCGGAAATCTTCCGGCGATAGCGGCGAGCCGGTCGATGAGATGGTGCGCACGCTGGAAAGATCATGCGTGCGGATCGGCTTCAGGCCGGCCTTGCGCACGGAATCGATGAATTTGGCCGAGGTGCCGAAATAGGTCATCTTTTCGGCATCGGCGAAGTCGAACAGCGCATTGCCGTCCGGGTAGAACGGCGAGCCGTCGTAGAGCAGCAAGGTGGTGCCCGATGCCAAGCCCGACACCAGCCAGTTCCACATCATCCAGCCGCAGGTGGTGAAGTAGAAGAAGCGGTCGCCGTCGAGCAGGCCGGCATGCAGCCGTTCTTCCTTGACGTGCTGGATCAGCGTTCCGCCGGCCGAATGGACAATGCATTTGGGAATGCCGGTCGTGCCCGATGAAAACAGGATGTACAGCGGATGCGAAAACGGCAGCCTTTCGTAGGCGACAGGCCTTGCGGCAAAGGGTGACAGCGCCTCTTCCAGCGCAGCCGCCTTGCCGATGGTCGCGGCGACGTCGAGCGAGGTGCCGAGATAGTCGACAATGAGGACTTTGCGGACGGTGGCGAGCTTGCCCGCCACGGCCGCGATCTTGTCGGCGACTTCGATCGCCTTGCCATTGTACCAGTAGCCGTCCGGCGCGATGAACACGACAGGCTCGATCTGGCCGAACCGGTCGAGAACCCCCTGCTCGCCGAAATCTGGGGAGCAGGACGACCAGACCGCGCCGATCGAGGCGGCCGCCAGCATCGCAGCAACGGTCTCCGGCATGTTGGGCATCATCGCGGCGATGCGGTCGCCCTTCTTCACCTTGAGCGACAGGAAAAGCCGCTGCAGCCGCGAGGTCAGCGCATGCAGCTCGTTCCAGGACAGCCGCCGCTCGACCTTGTCCTCGCCGCGAAAGACGATTGCGTCGCCAAGCCCGGTTTTCTTGAGGAGATTCTCGGCGAAATTCAGCTTTGCCTCAGGAAAGAAGGTCGCGCCGGGCATCTTGTTGCCATCGACCAGCACGCGTTCGCCCTTGTCGCCGACGATGCCACAAAAGTCCCAGACCAGGCTCCAGAAGGTCTCGCGATCATCGATCGACCAGCGATGCAGGTCGGCATAGGAGGAGAAAACCTTGCCGGCCATGTTCGCCGCGGCGTTCATGAAGGCGGTCATCGGCGCTGCGTCGATCTGCTCTTGCGTCGGGATCCAGAGCGGTGCGTCGTCAGCCATCATTGTTCCTCCTTAAAGCACGTCACGTTTGAAGAGATTCACGCGACGCGCTTTAAACTTTTGTCTTTATGCATGTCGTTTATCCCAAAACCGCTGCGCACTTTGGGCGACATGCATTGGCATCGCTTATGCATATCGCGATGCAGCAGAGCAAGATTTTGTTGGACCGCGCCGGTCAGGGTGTGCGCAAATGCCATCGCCGGGCCATAAAGACTTGAAATGCGTCAGCCGTCGGTTACACCCGTCGGGCGATTTTGTCGGAATGGAAGCATACGGGGCGATATGCCATCACCTTTGATCCGACGCGGAATATGGGCGATCGGCGCAGCCGTCATCGTCATCGCGCTGGTTGTCGCAGCCTTGCCGTTGATCGCCTCGACCCGCATCGTACGCGACCGTATCGCGTGGGAAATGAGCGCGTGGAGCGGTTTCCGGGTCACCATCGACGGCGCGCCGCGCATCGAGGTCTGGCCGAATTTCCGGGCGATCCTGAGCGACGTGACGCTGTCGCAATGGACAGAGACGGATGCGCCGCCCGTGGTCGAGGCCGAACGGGTCGAGGTCGACCTCTCGGCGATGGCGGCGCTGCGTGGCGATGTGATGTTTTCGACGGCGCGGCTGGTACGACCGACGATCCGGGTTCAGCGTACCGCGAGCGGGTTTTTCCTGCCTGCGATTCCCAGCGGCGGGCGCATTACGCGTTCGATCGATGCTGCCCGCGCGGTGATCAACACAAATCCCGCCAAGCCGGATCTCGGCAAGCTGCCGACAGATCCGTTCGGCACAGTCGAGTTCAGGGACGGCCGCGTAGTGGCTGCCATCGGCGGCAAGGACCAGGAGATATTGAGCAGCCTGAGCGGCCAGGCGAACTGGGCCGCGATGAACAGCAATGCGACGCTGTCGGCGACCGGGATATGGCGCGGCGAAAGTGTTGCCATCGACGCCGCATCGCCGAACCCGCTCGTGCTGTTTGGTGGCGGCACAGCACCGGCCACATTTTCCTTCAAGGCGGCACCGGCCAGTTTTTCGTTCGACGGCCGCGCCAGCATGTCGGAGAACGGCTATTTCGACGGCCAGGCAAAATTCGCCGCACCTTCGCTGCGACGCGTGCTCGAATGGTCGCAGGCCGGCATCGCGCCCGGTGCCGCAATCGGCTCGATCGCGGTTTCGAGCAAGATCACGGCGACGGCCGGGCGCATCAAATTCGAAAATACGGCCCTGACCCTCGACAACAACCCCGGAATGGGCGCGCTTGACTTCACCTACGGCGAGGCACTGCCGGTGATCTCCGGCACACTTGCCTTCGATACGCTCGACCTCAGATCGTTTCTCTCCGCCTTTACCCCGGTGCCATCCGCCGGCGGCGCCGGCCCGGGCGAAATCGACACAAGCTTCGCCGACCGGATCAATCTCGATCTCAGGCTATCGGCGGCGCATGCCACCGCCGGCGCCATCCAGCTTGCCGACGTCGCCGCCACCGCCCAGGTCAAGAACGGCCTTGCCGTCTTCGACATCTCGGATGCATCCGCCTTTGGCGGCAACGTCCAGAGCAGCGTCCGTTTCGACCGCAAGCCCGCCGGCACGGAAGTCGAGATCCGGCTGCTTGCTTCCGATATCGACGGCGGCGCTTTCGGCACCGCGGCCGGGATGACGCGGCTGGTGCCGATCGGCACTGGAACCGTTTCGGTCATCCTCAAAGGGCCTGGCAGAACCTGGGACTCGATTTTCGAAAACGCCAATGGCTCGCTGTCCGCGACGTTCGGCGCGGGTGCGCTGAGCCGGCTTAACCTGCCGGCGTTCCTCAAGCACACCGAACAGGGCGGATTCTTCGCGCTGGACGACGTCTCGGACGGAACGCTGCCGATCGACGGGGCCGAACTCAAGGCGAGCGTTTCGAACGGCGTGGCGCGCATCGACAAGGCCGAGGTGAATTCCGCGCAATACAAGATCTGGCTTTCCGGCATCGCATCCTATGCCGGACGCGGGTTGGCGCTGTCCGGCGGCATCGTCCAGCCGAGCCAGGCTGCCACGCAGACGAACGGCCAGCCGCCCAAGCAGTCGTCGTTCTTCGTCGGCGGCACGTGGAGCACGCCGTTCATCTCGCCGATAAGCCGCGGCGTTTCGGGAGAGTAGCGAGCCTTCAACCTCGCTGCGCCGCCTGCTCGTCGCGCTGGCGCTGCACCTCGCGGCGTTTGTTTGCGAGCGAAGCGATGATCACGCCAACTGCGACGACCGCGATCAGGATGGTGCACGCTGCGTTGATTTCCGGCGTCACGCCAAGGCGGACCTGGCTGTAGATCTTCATCGGCAGCGTCGTGGCGCCGGGTCCCGAGGTGAAGCTGGCAATAACCAAATCATCGAGCGACAGCGTGAAGGCCAGCATCCAGCCGGAGACGATAGCCGGCATGATAACCGGCAGCGTGATCTGGAAGAAGGTCTTCACCGGTGGCGCACCGAGGTCCATCGCGGCCTCTTCCAGCGAACGATCGAACGTGATCAGGCGCGACTGAACCACCACCGCAACGAAGCACATGGTTAGCGTGGTGTGGGCAAGCGTCACCGTCAGAAAGCCGCGGTCGAGGCCGACGGCGACGAAGAGCAGCAGCAGCGACAGGCCGGTGATGACTTCCGGCATGACCAGCGGCGCAAACACCATGCCGGAAAACAGAAGCCGGCCGCGAAAGCGCGTGTAGCGTGTCAAGGTGAGCGCCGCCAGCGTGCCAAGCACGGTCGCCACGCTTGCCGAGATGACGCCGACGCGGGCCGTCACCCAGGTGGCGTCCATCAGACCCCGGTTGTGGAACAGCGACACGTACCATTTCGTCGAGAAGCCACCCCAGACGGTGACCAGCTTCGATTCGTTGAAAGAGAACACAACGAGCAGGACGATCGGCAGGTAAAGAAAGGCAAAGCCGAGCACGATCGAAATGATGTTGAAGCGGCTCCAGGTCGCGTTCATTGGTCCTGCTCCTGGGCGCGCGCCTGGGCTCGCTGGAAGAGCATGATCGGCACGATCAGCAGCAGCAGCAAGATGACGGCAACGGCGGACGACACCGGCCAGTCGCGGTTGGCGAAGAACTCGTTCCACAGCGTCCTGCCGATCATCAGCGTCTGCGAGCCGCCGAGCAGGTCGGGAATGACGAACTCGCCTACGGCTGGAATGAACACCAGCAGGCAGCCGGCGATGACGCCGGGCAGCGACAGCGGAAAGGTGATCTTCCAGAAGGCGCTGGTCGGCGGACAGCCGAGATCCTTGGCGGCCTCGATCAGCGTATGGTCCATTTTCTCCAAGGACGAATAGAGCGGCAGCACCATGAACGGCAGATAGGAGTAAACGATGCCGATGAAGATCGCCGTATAGGTGTTGAGGATGATCAGCGGCTGGCTGATGATGCCGGTGGCGAGCAGCAGCTGGTTGAGCAGGCCCTCGGGCTTGAGGATGCCGATCCAGGCGTAGACACGGATCAGGAACGAGGTCCAGAACGGCAGGATCACCAGCATCAGCAAGGTCGGGCGAATCGTCGCCGGGGCGCGCGCCATGCCATAGGCTATGGGATAGCCGACCAGCAATGTCAGGACCGTCGAGATGGCGGCGACGATGACGCTCGTCACATAGGCATTGAAGTAAAGCGCATCCTGCGTCAGCCAGGTATAGTTGTCGAAATTCAGCGCGCCGAATTCCGAGATAAACCCGGAAATGCCGCTGCGGAAATCGAGCACCGGCGTGTAGGGCGGCATGGCGATCGCAGTCTGCGACAGCGAAATCTTGAAGACGATGATGAAAGGCACGAGAAAGAAGAACAGCAGCCAGAGGTAGGGGACGATGATGACGAGCCGGCTAACGAAGGCCGCTCCCAGCCTGACCAAGCCGGATTTGCCGGCAGCGCTTGCCGGAGAGCTTGTTGCGGCGGTGACAGCGGACATGATCAGTCCCTACCGTGTCAGGACGACGCCGGCGTCGGGGCGGAAAGAAACCCAGGCGCGGTCGTTCCAGGTCAATGGGTCCTCGGTGAGGCGTGCCGCGTTCATGGTGCTCGCCCGCACCACCTGACCGTCGTCCAGCCTGACGTGATAGACGGTCATGTCGCCGAGATAGGCTATGTCGTAGACCTCGCCCTCGATGGCGTTGACGGCACCGGCCGGTTTCGTGGAGGACACCTTGATCTTCTCCGGCCTGATGGCGAAGGTGACGGATGTTCCGGCGGCGGCACTGCCGGCATTTTCGGTCCGGATGGTGATGCCGTTGCCGGCGTCGATGCTTGCGCTGCCGGCCTCGCCAGCCGCGATCCTGCCGTCGAACATATTCACGTTGCCGACGAAGCCGGCGACGAAGCGCGAGCCCGGCGCCTCGTAGACCTCGGCCGGCGTCGCCACCTGCATCACCTCGCCCTTGTCGATGATGGCGATGCGGTCGGCCATCGTCATCGCCTCTTCCTGATCATGGGTGACGACGACGAAGGTGAGGCCGAGGTTCTGCTGCAGGTCCATCAGCTCGAACTGGGTTTCCTCGCGCAGCTTCTTGTCCAGCGCACCAAGCGGCTCGTCGAGCAGCAGGACTTTCGGCCGCTTGGCCACCGAGCGCGCGAGCGCGACGCGCTGGCGCTGGCCACCCGACAATTGGTGCGGTTTGCGCTTGGCGAACTGCTCGAGCTTGACCAGCTTCAGCATCTCGGCGACGCGCTTGTCGATGTCGGCCTTGGCCATGCCTTCCTGCTTGAGGCCGAACGCGATGTTGTTCTCGACCGTCATGTGCGGAAACAAGGCGTAGGACTGGAACATCATATTGACCGGCCGCCGGTAGGGCGGAATGCCGCGCAGATCCTGGCCATCGAGCAGGATGCGGCCAGCGGTCGGCTCCTCGAAGCCGGCGAGCATCCTGAGCAGTGTCGATTTCCCGCAGCCTGAGGCCCCGAGCAGGGCAAAGAATTCGCGTTCGAAAATGGTCAGCGACAGGTTGTTGACCGCTGTGAACTCACCGAATTTCTTGGTGACGTTGTCGAACTGGATGTATGGCTTGGCGTTCGGATCGTTCCATGGCGCAAAATCCCTGCGGATGCTGCCAAGCGATTTCATGTCCCACTCCGTCCTGCTGCTTGCCCCATGAGAAAGCGGCCCCGGCAACGGCTGCCGGGGCCTGGTCAGATTGCTATTGGCCGGTGACGATCTTGGTCCAGGTGCGGGTGATGATGCGCTGGGTCTTGGGATCGTAAGGCGATACGGTGTAGAGCTTCTGCAAGGTGGCTGCATCCGGATAGATCGCCGGATCTTCCAGGATCGCCTTGTCGATGAACTGCTGCGAAGCCTTGTTGCCGTTGGCATAGAGCACATAGTTCGACGATTTGGCGATCACTTCGGGCTTCATCATGTAGTTCAGGAACTCATGCGCTTCGGCGACATGCGGCGCATCGGCCGGGATCGCCATCTGGTCGAACCACATCTGGGCACCTTCCTTCGGCACGGAATAGCCGATCTCGACGCCCTGCTTGGCTTCGTCGGCGCGGTTGCGGGCCTGGAAGACGTCACCCGACCAGCCGACCGCCAGGCAGATGTCGCCATTGGCAAGGGCGTTGATGTATTCGGAAGAGTGGAACTTGCGGATATAGGGCCGGACCTTCAGCAAGGTTTCTTCGGCCTTGGCAATCTCATCGGGCGACGTGCTGTTTGGATCGAGGCCCAGATATTTCAGTGCCGCCGGTATGATGTCGGCCGGCGAATCCAGCACATAGACGCCGCAGTCCTTCAATTTGGCCAGGCTTTCGGGATTGAAGAACACGTCCCAGCTGTCGATCTTGTCGGTGCCGAGCGCTGCCTGCACCTTCTTGATGTTGTAGCCGATGCCAACCGTACCCCACATGTAGTTGATCGAATATTCGTTGCCGGGATCATATTTGGCGGTCCGTTCCATGACCGTGTCCCACATATTTGAAATGTTCGGCAGTTTCGACTTGTCGAGCTTCTGGAACACACCCGCCTGGATCTGGCGTGCAAGGAAATTGCCGCTGGGCACGACGACATCGTAGCCGCTGCCGCCGGCGAGCAGTTTCGTTTCCAGGATCTCGTTGGAATCGAAAGTGTCGTAGACGACCTTGATGCCGGTTTCCTTGGTGAAGTCGTCGATGATCGAACTGTCGATATAGTCCGACCAGTTGAAGACGTTGACGACGCGATCCTCGGCATGCGCGCCCAAGGTGAAAACTGCCAGAAACGCCGAAGTCGCCGAAAGCCAGAGCGCTTTGCGGGTCATGCTATTCTCCTTTGATGAGTGTTCCGTCGCCAGCTCGTCGCGGCGTCCGCGCGGCTGGGCATTTGCTTCAAGGTATTGGGCTTGCAGGCAGGCGACAAGCGCGAATTGCCGGCGCCATTATCGTTCGGCGGCGAGCCGACAGCGAAGACCTGGCGTGGCGTTGGTGGTGTTCCGACGCCGTCCGACGCTTTCGCTGCGGCGCGGGCAGGGAGACGACGATATTGTCCGGCCTCGATGCGGCCGGCATGGAGACTTGGCAAGATACGCCTGTCTTGTTGTTGCCGTGATCGCAGCCTGCCCGCGCGGCTGCGACGTTGTCAATGGCTCATCTCGCTTTGACGCGCGCACTGCATCAATTAGGTGACGGCACACCGGTGACGCCCGCTCGCGCGGGCCGCGTCTGACGCTTGAACTCGAGCCCGATATGGACGAGCAGCGCGGTGACCACGACCGCACCGCCGACGATGGTGCGCGCCGACGGCACCTCGGAATGGATGAGCCAGACCCAGATCGGGCCAAGGATCGGTTCGAACGTGCCGAGCAGCGCCGCGACGGCGGCCGGAACAAGCCGGGCTCCGGTGGCGAAGAAGGCGAGACCGAGGCCCAGATTGATCACGCCAAAGGCAAAGAGGAAGCCCATATCATGGCTGGAGACGCCCAGCGCCGACGCCTGCGATGCCGCAAAGGCGGCCGCCAGCATCGTGCCGAGGCAGGTCGCCGGCGTCATGCGCACATGGGCAAAGCGGCGCGTGATCACGGTGGCGATCGAGAACATGACGGCGATGAGCAGCGCCAGCCCGTCGCCGATCGGCGACACCGCGCCATCGAGCGATTCCGACACCATGATGGCGACGCCGACAATGACGGCGGCGATCGCCACCCAGGTCGCCACCGCCACCCGTTCGCGAAACAGCGCCCAGGCAAACAGCGCCGCCAGAAGCGGCACGCCGGCCTGCATCAACAGGATGTTGGCGACGGTGGTATAGGCAAGCGCCACGACGAAAGAGGTCGACGCCGTGGCGAAGCAGAACGCCACCGCAAGGCCGGCCAGGCCCATGCCGCGAAACAGCTTCAGCGTGCCACGCCAGCCGTCGCGCCAGACCATGAAGCAGAGCAGGAAGGCGGCGGCCCAGACCGAGCGCCAGAACACCACCGTCCAGCTGTCGGCGTTGTCGATGAAGCGCGCAATGCTGCCGCCGAAGCTCCACATCAACGCCGACAGGAATACCAGCAGGAAGCCGATACGCTCCTCATTTCGCGGAGGCGAAACGACGATCTGCGGTGATGATATATCGGTCATGACTCGGACTGTCGGCGATTTCGGGGCAGCACGATGCACAGCGGACGACAGAAACGTGCTTTAATCGCGTAACGCAAAGGAGGGGATCGGGCGTGATCCAGCATCGTGTTCCATTTGGCGCACCGGCCGGCGCGCAAAGATGCCCTATCATCGACAGACGCCCATGATCGACGTAAGTTGCAGATGCATGGGGCGACGCCATGGATGAGCCATTCTACAAAACGGCGGCGATCGGCTATGACGAGCTGTTCGCCCGTGCGACGAACTCGTTTATCCCGTCCTTGCTGAAGGCAGCACGGATTGCGCCTGGCCATCGTGTGCTCGACGTCGCAACGGGCACCGGAGCAGCAGCGCAAGCTGCTGCCATCATTGTCGGCCGCTCCGGCGCCGTGATTGGCGGCGACATCTCGCCGGCCATGCTCGAATCCGCCAAACGCAATTTGAAGGACCAGCCAATCACCCTCGCAACGTTTGACGCTCACGCACTTCCTTATGAGGACCGTCGGTTCGACGCGGTGACCTGTCAGCTTGGGCTCATGTTCTTCTCGGACCAGCTTGGAGCGCTTTCGGAATTTCGCCGGGTTCTGCGCCCCAACGGCTGGACTGCGGTTAGCGTGACGACGACGCCAGAGCGTTCGTTATTCGCCAGAATCGGCGCGGTAATCGCCCGCTATGCCCCTGAGAAAGCTGAAAGGCTAAATCGCTTCTTCTCCATCCCTGACGCGACATGCTTGCATAACTTGCTGCATCGCGCCGGGTTTCGAAAGATTGACGTCCAGCTCGAAACTCGGCCGATCAAGTTCGCGTCCTTCGACGACTATTTCAGCGGCATCGCCAAGGGAGCAACATTGAGCGGCCAGGAGTATGTCCAGCTTCCTCAAGATACGAAGCGCATCGTGCGCGAGGAGGTCTGGCGCGGGCTAGCTTCGCCGGGCGCTGGAGAGCCGCTGACGATTGAAATGGACGTTCTGATAGGCAGCGGTTGCCACTAGAAGAATGCGCCGGCGGCGCGATCCCGGCAATTCTGCTTGCCGTCACTGGAAATCGAACGCCGACAGTCCCGTGACCATCTCGTCGAGGCCGAGCGGACGTGTAACGGGTGGCTCGGCGCGGGCGAGGCAGCCGATGCGTTCGCACAGCCGGCAGGCAGGGCCGACCGGCGTCGCCAGCGCAGCGGCGCTCTGTCCGGTCTTGCCGATGGCGGCCGGCCCCGGCAATGCCGCTCCATAGACGACCTCGTCGCGAAAACCGATGTCGCAGCCGAGCAACAGCGCCGTGCGCCGCGGGCGCTCGGCAAACGAGCCCTGCGGCCCTTCGAGCGTGCGGGCCATGCAGAGGAACGCCGCACCGTCGGGCATTTCCACTGCCTCGACCAGGATCTGGCCGGGCTGGGCGAAGGCGGCATGGACCGGCAGCTTCGGACAGCCGCCGCCGAAGCGGCTTTGCGGAAAGCCGTGGCTGCCCGCCTTGCGGAACCGATTGCCGGCACTGTCGACCTCGAGCATGAAGAACGGCACACCCGACGCACCCGGCCGCTGCAGCGTGGTCAGCCGGTTCGCCGCCTGCTCGAAAGAGACGCCGAAGCGCGACCGCAACATGTCGATGTCATAGCGGGCACGGACCGCAGCGGCGCGAAAAGGTTGATAAGGCATCATCAGAGCGTGCGCGGCATAGCGGCCGAGCTCGAAACGCGCCAGCCGGCGGGCTTCGTCCGTGGTCAGCTTCAGCACCTGGATCTCGGCAGCTACAGCGACGCTCATGCGGATCAGGCAGGCCTCCATCGCCACCTCGCGCAGTTGATCGAATGGCGACAGCCGCTCGGACAGGAACAGGCGCTGCGAGTGACGGTCATAGCGACGCCGCCAGTTGGGCATGGTGGCGACCGGCAGTACCTTGACGACGATGCCGAATTCACGCCGCAGCCAAGCCTTCAACGCACTGAACAGATCGTCGCCGGGATCGAGCACCGACGTGAATGCCTCGGCTTCCTCTTCGAGCGCGGCAAAATGGTTCGGCCGGCGTTCGAAAATCTCATGCACCTCGTCGATCGGCAGCCTGGCACCGGAGAGGGCGGTGGCCTTGCCCTCACGCGCGAGCAGCTCGTTGATATCCGACAATCGCTCGGCCTGCTCGCGATAGGCGCGAAACAGCTTTATGACAGCGGCGGAAGCGTTTGGCGCCGCCTCGGCAAGCTCGATGAGTTCCTGGTCGCCCGGCAGTTCGCCGGCCAGCAACGGATCTGAAAACACTTCCTTCAAATCGGCGACCGACCCCCTCGCCTCGCCCTGCAATTCATGTGGGTCGACCTTGTAGACGGTTGCCAGCCTCAGGATCAGTTGCACCGTCAGCGGCCGCTGGTTGCGCTCGATGAGATTGAGATAGGACGGCGAGATGCCGAGCCCTTCGGCCATCGCCGTCTGGGTCAGCCCCTTGGCGTTGCGGATGCGACGAATGCGCGGCCCGGCAAAGATTTTGTGGTCGGCCAATCGAGTTTCCTTGACAGAAATTTACATCCGCCGATGGCATGGCTGCCTTTACAATCATGACAGATTTACAGCTCTCATCAGTCAAACACAACACAGGTTTTCCCTTATTTTATGACTGATCAGGAGGTTTACCTCGCTTGCGTCGTGCCGACGTGTAAATGGTGTCACACATATGGCGCACATATTTCCCCTCTGCGACGCCTTCCTAAACCGGCATCAAAACCGCCTGGAGTGATCAATGACCGACTTTTACAACCTCGTCCCGTCGGCGCCGCAAGGCCGCTTTGATGGCATCGAAAGGCCCTATTCGCCGGACGACGTGAAGCGGCTGCGCGGCTCGGTGCAGATCCGGCAGAGCCTCGCCGAAATGGGGGCAAACCGGCTGTGGCAGCTCATCCATGAAGAGGATTTCGTCAACGCGCTGGGTGCCATGTCGGGCAACCAGGCGATGCAGCAGGTGCGGGCCGGGCTGAAAGCGATCTATCTGTCAGGATGGCAGGTCGCCGCCGATGCCAACACCGCTTCCGCCATGTACCCGGACCAGTCGCTTTATCCCGCAAATGCCGCGCCCGAACTGGTCAAGCGCATAAACCGCACCTTACAGCGCGCCGACCAGATCGAGACTTCGGAAGGCAACGGGCTGTCGGTCGGCACCTGGTTCGCGCCGATCGTCGCCGACGCGGAAGCCGGCTTCGGCGGGCCGCTCAACGCCTTCGAGATCATGAAGGCGTTCATCGAGGCGGGTGCGGCCGGCGTCCATTACGAGGACCAGCTGGCTTCGGAGAAGAAATGCGGTCATCTCGGCGGCAAGGTACTGATCCCGACCGCCGCACACATCCGCAACCTCAACGCCGCGCGGCTTGCCGCCGACGTCATGGGCACGCCGACGCTGGTCGTGGCGCGCACCGACGCTGAAGCGGCAAAGCTCTTGACCTCCGACATCGACGAATGCGACCGGCCCTTCGTCGATTATGGCGCCGGCCGCACGGCGGAGGGCTTCTACCATGTCAGCAACGGCATCGAGCCCTGCATCGCCCGCGCCGTCGCCTATGCGCCCTATGCGGACCTGATCTGGTGCGAGACTTCCAAGCCCGATCTGGCGCAGGCCAGGACGTTTGCCGAGGGTGTGCGCAAGCACCATCCTGGCAAGCTGCTTGCCTATAATTGCTCGCCGTCTTTCAACTGGAAGAAGAATCTCGACGACGCGACGATTGCGAACTTCCAGAAGGAACTCGGCGCCATGGGTTACAAGTTCCAGTTCATTACGCTGGCAGGTTTCCACCAGCTCAACTTCGGCATGTTCGAGCTCGCCCGCGGCTACAAGGAGCGGCAGATGGCCGCCTATTCGGAACTGCAGCAGGCGGAATTCGCCGCGGAAGCCAATGGCTATACCGCCAGCAAGCACCAGCGCGAGGTCGGCACCGGCTATTTCGATGCCGTCTCGATGGCGATCACCGGTGGCCAGTCTTCGACCACGGCCATGCAGGGATCGACCGAGCGCGCCCAATTCAGGCCGGCGGCGGAATAGCAGACAAACAGAGGGAACGCCCAAACGGGCATGGCAACACAACAGTCATGGCAACACAGGGAGAAGACCAATGGCTTCGATAAGCCGCGTCAAGGAACGGGCCGAAGAGCAGGCCACCAGCATGAATGTCGACCAGCAGGCGACCATCCGCATGCTGGCGAACGATCTGCACAGGCTCAATCAGTCGGTGATGAAGGCGGTCGAGGCAGGCGTCTCGGTCGAACTGGTGCGCTCGGCACGACACCATGGCGGCGACGGCAACTGGGGCGATCTGCTGATCCCGGTCATCGTCACACAGCGGAGCCACGACAGACAAACTCGATAGCACCGCGCCTCTTTTGAGCGCATGCTATCGCACCTTGCACGCCGCGGCTTTGCCTAATCCGGCAGAGCCGCTAATGCAACGATTTCAATGACAAGATCAGGCTGCGCAAGCGCTGCAACGCCAATAACTTCCGAGGGCGGCGGGTTGTTGTAGCTGCAGTGCTTCGGGCAGTGCACGGCAAAGAATTCGTCCAAGACGTCCAAGCGAAAATTGGGCGAGCTCAGCACGCCGCCATCTGGAAATGGCCCCTTAACAAAGAAGGTCAGCCGGATGAGATGCTCGAGCGCACTGCCAAGCTCCTCCAGATCTGATTTGATATTGGTGAGAATTGCGCGCCACTGTGCCGCTGCATCGCCAATGGCGGCGCCGCCGCTTTTGCCGATCGGATCGTAGTCCTCGGCCGTCGCGGTGTTTCCGGAAAGGTAGACAAACCCCTTTGCGCCGGTAACGACCGTACCCTTTCCCCATGGCATCAACCGGCCATTTTTGAATTTCTTGTGAGTCACGAGTTCCATCGTCATCTCCCGTCGGTCAAAGAGACGTGCTTAGCCAACGAGGAAGGGTAGTTCGGCGAGGCGATACGACAAGCTCGCGACAGGCCTGACTCGCCTTCGTCCAACCTTACGTCAACCCGGCTACGGCTGCGAGTTGGTGCGTTCGCGCTGCAAAGCCAAACTTAGCTGAGCCTGCCCGGTTGTGGTGGCAACTTCTTCTTCGGGCGGCGGCAAAGAAAAGCACTTAATTTTAATTTTAATGTTTCTTGCGATATTCTCCTGATACGCCATTTGAGCTTGACATGAGCAGTGATCTCACGCCAATTACCTCTCGAGTTTCAACCCTGCATTGAAACATTGAACAACGGCCTGCCCCGCCATGTGCCCAGCGAATCGCGATATCGAGACTGCAAAACAGCTGCCTTTCGTTAGCCGGGACATGGAGACGCGGATGCTCCCGGATTTTTCGCGGGTGCTGGTGGTCGGAAAATCACCGATCAACCGCGTCGTGGTTTCAAAAATAGTGGAGCGGTCCGGCCTCAAACCGATCTCGGAAACTCCCGAAACCGCGGCAAAGGCGTTGCACGCGCTGATTCCCGGGACTGTCGTTCTCGACGGCGGTGCGGAGAATGGGGACTGCGACGCCTTGCTGTCGGGTATCGATGCACTGCGAAGGGCGTCAGGCAGATCGCTTCCGTCGGTGATCCTGCTTTCAGTCAAGACCGGCACGCCGGAGAGCCTGGGCCTGTCCAGCGTCATCGATGCAGTGGTCGTCAAGCCGATCACCACCGAACGGCTGCAGCCGGTGATCGACCGGCTGATCGCAATTAGCCGCAATTGACGCCTACCGTGATGCCTCGGCTGCAGACCTGATCAATCAATCTCGCCGATACGCTCGATCAAGCCCGGCAGTTCACCGAGATTGGCTATCTGGCGAAAGCGTGGTGCCGAGACCGGCGGCTCGACATGTTCCAGCACCCAGGTCAGATCATGCGGAACGTGGATGCCCCAACTGCCGGCTTCGATGGCCGGCACGACGTCCGATTTGAGCGAGTTGCCGACCATCATGCCCTTTTCCGGGCCGTCGCCGTGGCGGCTGAAGATGCGGCTATAGGTGGCCGCGCTCTTGTCGCTGACGATCTCGACGGCATCAAACAGCTCGCCCAGCCCGGATTGCGCGAGCTTGCGTTCCTGGTCGAACAGGTCGCCCTTGGTGATCAGCACCAGGCGGTAGGCGCCGGCCAGCTTTTCCACGGTTTCGCGCGCATGCGGAAGCGGCTCGATCGGATGGTTGAGCATCTCGCGGCCCGCGGCGAGAATTTCGGCGATAGTCGAGGCCGGCACCTGGCCGTTGGTGACCTCAATCGCCGTCTCGATCATCGACAGCGTGAACCCCTTGATGCCGAAGCCGTAGACCGCGAGGTTGCGCTTCTCGGCCTCCAGCAATCTTGCTGAAATCCGGTCCTCCTCGGCGTGATCGGCGAGCAGTGCGGCAAAGCGCTTCTCGGTCACGCGGAAGAACTGTTCGTTCTGCCACAGCGTGTCATCGGCGTCGAAGCCGATCGTCGTCAGTTTGCGGCTGTGTTGCATGGGGACCATTAATTGCAGCGTTGCGGGAGGCCGACCCTAGACCAGGAGGCTTTTATCCGGAAGTCGTTGTGTTCCCCCGGTTATCGAGGCGCACGCCAGCCGGCTCCCCTTCCCTTTCGTCGTCGGCAACGGCTATACTCCACAATCTGCAACAAATCTGGTGATTGATGCCGCCTGCAAAAAAGGAAGTCCGTCCGTCGAGCCGCGGAGGACGCGCCCGCACGCCTGCCTTCGTGAAAAACCAACGTGGCGTCAAGAACTGGAAGGAAGTCAGCGCCTGGCTGGAATGGCGCGGCATCGAAGATATCGAATGCATCACACCCGACCAGGCCGGGGTTGCGCGCGGCAAGATGATGCCATCGAAGAAGTTCACCTCCAACACCTCGCTGGCGCTGCCTTCGGCGGTGTTCATGACAACGATTTCCGGCGGCTATCCGGAGGACGGCAACGGCTTCCACTATCCGGAGGACGACGGCGACCTCAAGCTGATGCCTGACCTCTCGACGCTGACGGTGGTGCCGTGGGAGGAGGACCCTACCGCGGCGGTTATCTGCGACCTCGTCCACCAGGACGGCCGCTCGGTCGAGTTCACGCCGCGCAACGTGCTGAAGCGCGTGCTTGCCGCCTATGACAAGCGTGGGCTGAGGCCGGTCGTGGCACCCGAGATCGAGTTCTACCTGGTGCGCAAGAACCCCGATCCGGACTATCCGCTGACCCCGCCGGTAGGTCGATCGGGACGGCCGATCGGCGGCGGCGCCGGCTATTCGATCGCCGGGGTTAACGAATTCGACGAATTGATCGACGACATCTACCATTTCTCCGAAAGCCAGGGCCTGGAGATCGACACGCTGATCCACGAGGAGGGCGCCGGCCAGCTCGAAATCAATCTGCGTCACGGCGATCCGATCGAGCTCGCCGACCAGGTGTTCATGTTCAAGCGAACCATCCGCGAGGCGGCGCTCAAGCACGAGATCTACGCCACGTTTATGGCCAAGCCGATCCAAGGGCAGCCCGGTTCGGCCATGCATATCCATCAGTCGATCATCGACAAGAAGACCGGCAAGAACGTTTTTTCGGCGGAGGACGGCTCGGAGACCGAGGCCTTCTTCCATTTCATCGGCGGCATGCAGAAACATGTGCCGAACGCGCTGGTGATGTTTGCGCCCTACGTCAATTCCTACCGGCGGCTGACGCAGTCGGCCTCGGCGCCGGTCAACAACAAATGGGGCTACGACAACCGCACCACGGCCTTCCGCGTGCCCCGCTCCGACCCGGCGGCGCGGCGCGTCGAGAACCGCATCCCCTCCTCCGACGCCAACCCCTATCTGGCGCTGGCGGCATCGCTTGCCTGCGGGCTGATCGGCATGACCAACAAGATCAAGGCCGAGCCGCCGGTTCTGACGACCGCCAACGAGGACCAGATCGACCTGCCGCGCAGCCTGCTCGAAGCCGTCGACCTGTTCGAGGCTGACGAAGAACTCGGCGCGATGCTCGGCAAGTCATTTGCCGCCACCTATGCGGCGATCAAGCGAGCGGAATTCGAGACCTTCATGGAAGTGATCAGCCCGTGGGAGAGGGAGTATTTGCTGCTGAATGTGTAGTAGGGGAGTAGGGGAGTAGGGGAGTAGGGGAGTAGGGGAGTAGGGGAGTAGGGCAATATGGCAGTAGGGCAGTAGGGCAAGGATGACGGACAAGATCGCATCGTACAGGGATCTGATCGTTTGGCAGCAAGCCATGGACCTAACAGTTGCAATCTACCAAGTAACAAGGACTTGGCCGAAAGACGAGATCTACGGGCTGACGAGTCAGGTGCGTCGGGCAGCAACGTCGGTGCCCGCCAACATCGCCGAGGGTTACGGCCGAGAAAGCCGAGCTTCCTACCAGCAGTTTCTCAGGATCGCCCAGGGATCACTCAAGGAACTGGAGACACACCTTTTAATCGCGCAAAGGGTTGGAATTACCTCTCGCGAGGCGGTCGAGTCATTGATGCCCCACAGCGAGAGCGTAGGAAAGCTCTTGCGGCTTCTGATCCGCAAGCTGTCGGCTGAATAGACACCTACTGCCCTACTGCCCTAGCCGAGCATCATGACTTACCAATCCCCAATCTCCCCCGGCCGCTCCTGGTACGAAGACACGGCCGGGCCAAGGCCCGAATATCCGACGCTCGACGGCGACCGGACATGCGATGTGGTGATCGTCGGCGGCGGCTTTACCGGCCTGTCGGCGGCTGCTCATCTCGCCAAGACAGGCGCGGATGTCGTGCTGATCGAAACGCATCGTTTCGGTGACGGCGCATCGGGCCGCAATGGTGGCCAGCTCGGCACCGGCCAGCGGGCCTGGGCAGAGGAGCTTGAGGCGGAATACGGCTTTTCCCGCGCCAAGGCGCTGTTCGACCTGGCCGAAGAGGCCAAGGCGCATCTCCTCGACTTCGCCGCGGTGCACCAGATCGAGATCGACTATATGCCCGGCCAGATGTCGGTGGCGCACAAGAAGCGCTATGTCGACGACTACAAGGCGCATGCCGAGATCATGGCAAACCGGTTCGGTTATCCGCACATCTCATTCATGGATGCCGCGGAGACAGCCGAGCGGCTGGGCTCGACGCATTATTTCGGCGGCACCCGCGACACCGGCACCGGCCACATCCATCCGCTGAAACTGGTCATCGGCACCGCAAAGGTGGCGGCAGAGGCCGGCGCAAAGCTATTCGAGCAGACGCCGTCGACCGGCATCACCTCCGGCGGCGGCAAGGTGAGGGTTGTGACGCCGAAGGGCACGATCACCGCCGCTAAATGCCTGATCGGGGTCAATGCCTATGGCGGCACGCTCGAACCGGCGAGTGCCGCGCATATCATGCCGATCGGCTCCTTCATCGGCGCAACGGTGCCGCTGGGAGCCGATTCCAAAGTGTTGCCGGGTGGCGAGGCGGTCGATGATTCGCGCTTCGTCGTGCGCTATTTCCGCAAATCGAAGGACGGGCGGCTGCTGTTTGGCGGGCGCGAGATCTATGCGGTCAACGATCCCAAGGACATCCACATCCACATCCGCCGGCAGATTGCCGAGATTTATCCGGCACTGAAGGACGTCGAGATCACCCATGGCTGGGGCGGCTATGTCGGCATCACCGTGCCGAGAAAGCCGTTCGTGCGCGAAGTGATGCCCAATGTGACCTCGATCGGCGGTTATTCCGGCCACGGCGTCATGCTGTCGAACTTTTTCGGCAAGCTTTATGCCGAGACGGTCGCCGGCAACCGCGACCGGCTGAAGCTGATCGAGGACCTGAAAATTCCACCCTTCCCCGGCGGCCGGCGTTTGCGCGCGCCACTGCTCTTTCTTGCGCTCAACTGGTACGCGTTGCGGGACAGGATTTAACCAGACGTTGCAGAATCCTTAACCAGGGCGCAGAATTCCCGCCAAGGGCGCAGTGATGCCACAATCGCGGGCGAAAGATGATGCTCGTGGGCAGCTGAACGGGGAATTTTTGCGGGCCTGCCCGCTTTTGGTTTGGGACCGATGCCGATCGAAATGCCGGCTCTCCGGCATGGGTCGTAAGAACATCGGCCCGCAAATGGAGGTGGCAAGTGTGAGAGAGCCCTTCAGTTTCGGCGCGCCGGAACGACGGCGCCTTGCGATGCAATTCGGTTACGATATGCGGCCGACGTTCTGGCACGGGGTCCGGTCGAACGCGCATCTGGTGATAGCCGCGCTTGGCACGGCCGCACTGCTCGGCGTTGCCGCGGTGGCACTGTGGCTGGCATTGCCGGCAAATGAGCGACAAGCGGCCGCAAGTCCTGAGCAGATCGTTCCGACCATCCCGGTCAAGACGACGAAGATCATGCCTGCCAAGCTTGCTGCGGCGCCGCGGACGACGGGCAAGGCAGATGCGGTTTCCCCAGCGGTGGCCGCAGCGGAAGCCGAGATACCAGCGCTGGCTCCCAACGATCCGCGCTGGACGGGGCCAAAGACGGCATCGGCCGCCGCCACGGCAGCATCCGACCAACTGGCAAGCCAGACCGAGCAGGCGACCGATAAATCGTCTGCTTCGGTGGCATTCGCCGACCCGGCAGCAAAACCCGACGCTGCGGCATTGTTTGCCAAGGTAGCGGCTCCCGGCAGCTCAACGAAAAACAGCGGGCCCGATGGCGCGCAGACCGCCGCCATCCCCACGCCCAAGCCGCAACTGCCGACGCAGACCGCGAGCGAAGACGACAACAGCACCAAGGCAAAATCCGGAAGAGCCAATACTGCCGGTACCGGACGCATCCTGAGATCCGTCACCATGCGCACCGGCCCAAAAAAGAATGCGGCCGCCATTCTCACCGTGCCGGCCAAGACATCGGTGCAAGTGATGAGCTGCAAGCAATGGTGCCAGATCGTCTACAACGGCAAGCGCGGCTGGATCTACAAGAGCTACGTCAAAACCGGGGCGTAGGCCGGCAGAGCGATTGCGGGTCGCTCGCCATCAGCCGGTCCTCCGCCGGATAACCGGACCGTTCAAATACAACGCCCGCCGTCGACTTCCAGCGCCACGCCGGTGATGAAAGCCGCCTCGTCCGAAGCGAGCCAAAGCGCGGCATTGGCTATGTCGAGCGGCGTCGAAAGCCGGCCGAGCGGGATCGACGCGCGGAACTTCTCGCGGATCTCGGGTGTGTCGGCGCCCATGAATTTCGCGAGCATGCCGGTCTCGCCGGCAACTGGGCAGAGGCAGTTGACCCGGATGTTCTTCGGCGCGAGTTCCACCGCCATCGATTTGGTCGCGGTGATCGCCCAGCCCTTCGATGCATTGTACCAGGTGAGGCCGGGCCGCGGTCTGATACCGGCCGTGGAGGCCGTCGTCAGGATGACGCCACCGCCTTGCCGCTCCATCACCGGTACCACGGCAAGCGCTGCGTGGTAGATCGCCTTCATGTTGACTGACGTGATCAGGTCGAAGGTCGCCTCGTCGACTTCCAGCATGTCACCGTTGCGATGGGTATAACCGGCGTTGTTGAGCATGATGTCGATGCGGCCGAAGGCGCTCATTGCAGCATGGACCATGTCGTCGAATTCGGACCGCAGCGAGACGTCGGTCTGGGTCCAGATCGCCTTTTCGCCGATCTCGCCGGCAACGCGCTCTGCGCCCTTGGCGTTCAGATCGGCGACGACTACGCGCGCGCCCTCCTCGGCAAAGCGCCTGGCCATCCCCTCGCCAAAACCCGAGGCAGCGCCGGTGATGATGGCGACCTTGTTTTTGAGGCGCATGCTTTTCTCACTCATCGTTGAAGACGATCGAAAACGCGTTTGGCCATGGCCATCGAAAGATGTGTGTCCATTGCCGATTTCTCCTTTGGCTTTCGCCTTGATCCCGCTCTATGCTGCACCTGCGAACGCTCCCGGAAGCATCGCTTGCCGACAAGCCTCCGGCCAGCGCCGGTGTCAAGAGCACACGCGGATGTGACGCAATGGCACTGGCAAGTTTAAATCGATTAGATTATATCAGCCGCGTTATCGCGACCGGCGTCAGAGCGGACAGACCATGACCAGCCAGATCATCCCCGTCGATCCTTTCGACTTCATCATTTTCGGCGGCACCGGCGATCTGTCGGAACGCAAGCTTCTGCCGTCGCTATACTACCGCCAGCGCGACCACCAGTTTTCCGAGCCGACGCGCATCATCGGCACATCGCGTTCGAAGATGACAGACGAGGAGTTCCAGTCTTTCGCCAAGCAGGCGATTGCCGACCACGTGAAGCCGGAAGATATCGACGCCACGGAACTGAAGACGTTCCTCGCACGGCTTTCCTATGTCCCGGCAGATGCAACCACAGGTGCCGGCTTCGACAGGCTGAAGCAGGCGATCGGCGACAGCGAACACATCCGCGCTTTCTATCTGGCGGTGGCGCCGGCACTGTTCGGCGACATCTCGCACAAGCTGAAGGAGCACGGGCTGATCACGCCGAATTCGCGCATCGTGCTGGAAAAGCCGATCGGCCGCGATCTAGCTTCGGCGCGCGCGCTCAATGACCTGGTCGGCGACGACTTCCATGAAAGCCAGATTTTCCGCATCGATCACTATCTCGGCAAGGAGACGGTGCAGAATTTGATGGCGCTGCGCTTTGCCAACGCGCTCTACGAGCCGCTCTGGAATTCCGCCAATGTCGATCATGTGCAGATCACCGTGGCCGAGACAGTCGGCCTGGAAGACCGCGTCACTTATTACGACAAGGCCGGCGCATTGCGCGACATGGTGCAGAACCACATGCTGCAACTGCTCTGCCTCGTCGCCATGGAGGCGCCGTCGTCGATGGACGCCGATGCCGTCCGTGACGAAAAGCTGAAGGTGCTGCGGGCGCTGAAGCGCATCAACGGCAACGAAGCGCCGAAGCACACGGTGCGCGGACAATACCGTGCCGGCGCCTCGGCCGGCGGGCCGGTGAAAGGCTATGTCGAGGAGCTCGGCAAGAACAGCAACACCGAGACTTTCGTTGCGCTCAAGGCCGAGATCGGCAACTGGCGCTGGGCGGGCGTGCCGTTCTACCTCCGAACCGGCAAGCGGCTGGCGACCCGCGTTTCGGAGATCGTCATCGAATTCAAGCCGATCCCGCATTCGATCTTCGGCGAGAGCGCCGGGCCGATTTCCGCCAACCAGCTGGTCATCAGGCTGCAGCCCGACGAGGGCGTCAAGCAGTTCATCATGATCAAGGATCCGGGGCCGGGCGGCATGCGGCTGCGCCAGATTCCGCTCGACATGAGTTTTGCGCAATCCTTCGACGGCCGCGCCCCCGATGCCTATGAGCGGCTGATCATGGACGTCATCCGTGGCAACCAGACGCTGTTCATGCGCCGCGACGAGGTCGAGGCGGCGTGGAAATGGATCGACCCGATCCAGGACGCCTGGGAAAGCGGCAGGCAAGAGGCGCAAGGCTACACCGCCGGCACATGGGGCCCCTCGGCCTCGATTGCGCTGATCGAACGCGACGGGCGGACATGGCACGAGAGCAATTAGGCGGCGCCTACAACTGGCACGAATTTGCCGGACGCCAGGAGTTGGCGACAGCGCTTGCCGGCCACGTCGCCGGCCGTCTCTCAAAGGCGATCGCCGAGCGCGGCATGGCGCTGCTTGCGGTCTCGGGCGGCACGACGCCGGCGAAATTCTTCGCGGCGCTTTCGACCGTTCCGATCGCCTGGGAAAAGGTGACGATAACATTGGTCGACGAGCGCTTCGTGCCGCCCTCATCGCCGCGCTCCAATGCCGGCCTGGTTGCCGCCAACCTGCTGCAGAACGCGGCCGCCGCCGCGAATTTCGTGCCGCTCTACCACGCCGCGGCAACGATCGAGGGTGCAGCGGTCTCCGACAGTGAGGCGCTGCAAGTGCTGCCCTGGCCACTCGACGTTGTTGTGCTCGGCATGGGAACTGATGGCCACACCGCCTCGTTCTTTCCGGATGCCGACAACCTGGCAAGATTGCTCGATCCGTCGTCGCAAAAGATCGTGCTTCCGGTTCACGCGGCAAGCGCCGGCGAGCCACGGCTGACGCTATCACTGGCGCGGATCATCAATGCCGCCTTCATCGCGCTGCATATCGAGGGCGCGGAAAAACGCACCGCATTCGAGGCCGCGCTTGGAACTGGAGCACGAAAGCCCATTCGCGCCGTGCTCGATGCCACTCAAAAGCCCGTAGAGGTTTTCTGGGCACCCTGATCTCAACTTGGCTGCAGGTCCCGGCAATAGCCGGAAGGTGTTTGCGGGACCTCGCCTGAAAGGACCGACCGCCATGACCGCAAGACGCGATATCGAAGCCATCACCCAGCGCATCCGTGAGCGCTCCAAGCCCGGTCGCGAGGCCTATCTCGGCCGCATCACCGAAGCCTCGAACCGCACCGCCAACCGGGCCGTGCTGTCCTGCGGCAACCTGGCCCATGGCTTTGCCGTCTGCAGCCCTTCCGAAAAGGTAGCGCTTGGCGGGGACCGGGTGCCGAATCTCGGCATTATCACCTCCTATAACGATATGCTGTCGGCACATCAGCCTTTCGAGACGTTTCCGGCGCTGATCAAGGATGCGGCGCGCGAGGCCGGCGGCATCGCCCAGGTGGCCGGCGGCGTGCCGGCGATGTGTGACGGCGTCACCCAGGGCCAGCCCGGAATGGAGCTGTCGCTGTTCTCGCGCGACGTGATCGCCATGGCCGCGGCAATCGGCCTGTCGCACAACATGTTCGATGCCGCCGTCTATCTCGGCGTCTGCGACAAAATCGTGCCCGGGCTGGTGATCGCGGCGCTGACCTTCGGCCATCTGCCGGCGGTCTTCATCCCGGCCGGGCCCATGACGACCGGCATTCCGAACGACGAAAAGGCCAAGATCCGCCAGCTCTATGCCGAGGGCAAGGCCGGGCGGGCCGAACTGCTCGAAGCCGAATCAAAATCCTATCACGGGCCGGGAACCTGCACTTTCTACGGTACCGCCAATTCCAACCAGATGCTGATGGAGATCATGGGCCTGCACACGCCTGGCGCTTCCTTCGTCAATCCCGGCACGCCGCTGCGCGACGCGCTGACCAGGGAAGCGACGAAGCGGGCGCTGGCGATCACCGCGCTCGGCAACGCCTACACGCCGGTCGGGCGGATGATCGACGAGCGCTCGATCGTCAACGGCATCGTCGGCCTGCACGCCACCGGCGGTTCGACCAACCACACCATCCACCTGATCGCCATGGCAGCGGCGGCCGGCATCGCCATTACCTGGCAGGATATTTCCGACATCTCGGAAGCCGTGCCGCTGCTGGCGCGAGTCTATCCGAACGGCCTTGCCGATGTGAACCACTTCCACGCCGCCGGCGGGCTCGGCTTCCTGATCCGCGAACTGCTCGACGCAGGCATCCTGCACGAGGATGTGCAGACGGTGTGGGGCGAAGGGCTGCGCCCCTACGCGGTCGAGGCCAGGCTCGGCGCCGACGGCGGCGTCGTGCGCGAGGCTTCGCCGCGCGAGAGCGGGGACGAGAAGGTGCTGGCGCCGTTCAAGAAGGCGTTCCAGCCGAGCGGCGGTCTGAAAGTGCTTTCGGGCAATCTCGGCCACGCCGTCATCAAGACATCGGCGGTCAAGCCGGAGCGGCGCGTCATCGAGGCGCCGGCCAAGGTGTTCGACAGCCAGCAAGGCCTGAACGAGGCGTTCAAGGCGGGGTCGCTGACCGGCGACTTCATCGCCGTCATTCGGTTCCAGGGACCGAAGGCCAACGGCATGCCGGAATTGCACAGGCTGACCACCGTGCTCGGCATCCTGCAGGACCGCGGCCAGCATGTGGCGTTGGTCACCGACGGCCGCATGTCGGGCGCTTCAGGCAAGGTGCCAGCGGCGATTCACGTGACGCCGGAAGCGGCGGAGGACGGGCCTATCGCCAGGATCCATGACGGCGATATCATCAGGCTCGACGCCGAGGCCGGGACGCTGGAGGTACTGGTGCCAGCCGGCGATTTCGCACTGCGCCGCCCCGCGGACAGCGACCTCATAGGCAATGAATTCGGCTTCGGCCGCGAGCTTTTCGCCGGGTTCCGGCAGTTGGTGGGACGCGCCGACCATGGCGCCAGCGCCTTCGGTACGGCGTGACTTTTCGACCATGGAAGAGCGGCTGGCGGCCCCCTTAGATCTACTGAACGGTCAGCTCGGCTCGCGCGCCGGCCCTGACCGTTACCGTGCCTTCCCTCGAGCTGTTGTCCGATTTCTCCGAAACCACCGCGTAGTCGCCGGCCGACAGAGTAGCTTGATACTTCTGGTCGTAGGCGTAGCCGACCGACTTGCGGGTTCCGTCGATGGCCTTCCTGGCCTCGAATATCTCGATCTTCGAGGCCCCTGGCGCGGTTATCGTCAGCATGCCGGCGTTCATCGCGATCTTCAGATCCTGATGGTCGCCAACCTTGACGCTGAACGGCTGCTCGGCCACCGCAAGGTCGACCGTCGCGACCATTACATAATCGTCGGGCGGCAGATCGAACTTGCTGTCCGGACCGTAGGCATAAGTCACCTCCTGCCTGGTTCCGTCGACGTTCTTTTTCGCCTGGAGCACTTTGAAGCCGACGCCCGAACCCTCGGCCTTGTCGCCGCCGGCAGCATAATAGGCGTTGGCGACGATACGCCCGACGCCGACGATGATGTCCTTGTCGATGACCCTGCCGGCGGCAAGCGGGATCGTCTCGATAACCATGCCCTGGCCGATCGTGACCGTCACCTTCTGGTCACCGGCCGGCAGCACGACTTTCGTGTCACCGTAATAGGTCGGCGGGGTGTCGACGCCGGGATAGCCAATTACGACAGCCGCGCCGTCATCAACGTCCGCTCCTTCGCTTGGCCGCGGGTGGATGACCAGCGTGCCGGCATTCAAGTTGAAGTGCGGTTTGGCGACCTGGCCAGGCTCTATCTTGATCTTCTGTTCGGCCCTGGCCTCGCCGGCACGCGCGACGACGATATAGTCGCCCGGCTCCAGATTGCCCTTGTAGGTGCCATATTCGGTGGTGACGGGATCGCCGCGCGTGCCGTCGGAATTCGCCTTGTAGATCTCCCAGGCATTGCCGTCGGTGACGGGATCGCCACCCTCGGCAAGCACGACGGTGGGCACGAAATTGGACTCCGCCGGCTGGGCGGGCGCCGGCTGGGGAGCAGGCTGCGGGGCGGGAGTCGGTTCAGGGGCGGGTGGCGGAGGCGCAACGGTCTCGACGAGGGCGTCCTGCAATGCCTTTTCATCCGACGCTTCGATATATTTGCCGCCGGTATTGTCGGCGAGGCAACCGACCTGCTTGCCCTCGGCCGCCGTCAGGCCGAAGCCGACGACATTGACGGTGAAGTCGACGCCAGCAGCCTCCAGTTCCTTGCCGAGCGCACAGGGATCGCCGCTACATGTCTCGATGCCATCGGTGATGAGAACGACCGTCGCCTTGTCCTCGGTGTATTTCAATGCTTCCGCCGCTTGCTTGACCGCAGCGGTCAGCGGCGTCTTGCCCTGAAATTTCAAGCTGTCGGCCGCGGCTGAGATCGCACTTGCCGAGCCTGCCTGCGGTGGCACGATGAGTTCGATGTCGTCGCAACTGGCCTTCTCGCGATGGCCATAGGCCATGAAGCCTATTTCCTCCTCGGCCGGGACCGATTGCAGCACGTTCCGCAGCGATTGACGGGCGATTTCGAGCTTGGGCTTGCCGTCGATCTGCGCCCACATCGAGCCGGAGGCATCGAGAATGACGATGACGCGATCGGCGGCGAAGCCGAACCCCGTCGTCCACAGCAAGGCCGCCGCAGCGACGCTCTGCACAAATCCCGCCATCAAAAATCTCCCCCGTCAGTCGCCGCCGCTCGGCGCCGGAAAGCTATTTGACGCCGGGTCGCGACACAAGCCCGGACGGAGTACGAAGCTGCGTCGCCTCTCTGCCAAACCCTCAATAGGCCGTGCGGCGTTCCTCGGAAGGCGGCCGGCCGAATTGCAGCCGGTAGCTCTGGGCAAAATAGGAATGCGAGGTGAAGCCGGTGGCGATTGCCACGTCGAGGATCGGCATGTTTGTCTGGCGCAGCAATTCGCGCGCCCGCTCGAGCCTGAGCCGCATATAATAGCGCCCGGGCGTCACACTGAGATGGCGCAGGAACAGGCGCTCGACCTGGCGCACCGACAGGCCCGCCGACTTGGCGAGCTGCACCGCCGACAGCGGCTCGTCGAGATGGTCGGCCATCAGCTCGACGATGCGGCGCAGCTTCTCCGACTTGCCGGTGAGGTCGCGTTCCGGGCCGACGCGCTGGCGGTCCCCGGCCGAGCGGATGCGCTCATGCTGGAACTGGTTGGCGACGCCATTGGCGAGGCTCGAGCCGAAATCACCGCGCACGATCTCCAGCATCAGGTCGATCGATGTGGTGCCGCCGGCGCAGGTGTAGCGCTTGCGGTCGATCTCGAAGACGTTGCCGGTGCAGTTGATGTCCGGAAAGCGTTCGAGGAAGCCGGCGCGGTTTTCCCAATGGATGGTGCAGCGATAGCCATCGAGCTGGCCTGCTTCGGCAAGCAAATAGGAGCCGACCGAAAGCGCGCCGAGCGCATTGCCGCGCCGGCCCCAACTGCGCAGCGCTGCCAGCACCTTGCTCTTGCCGGGAAATTCCGTCGTCAGCCCGACCGAGACGAACAGGATATCGACCGGCGGCAGATCGGCAACCGCGTAGTCGATCTTGAGCGGCAGGCCGTTGGACGCCATGACGGCGTCGCCGTCGGCCGACACCGTAGTCCAGCCATAGAAATCGCGGCCGAGCAGCCGGTTCGCCGACCGGAACGTGTCGATTGCCGCGGCCAGCGAGAACATGGAGAACTTGTCGACCAACAGAAACCCGAACTGCCGCCCGCCCTGAACGGGATCATTGGTGACCGGCCGTTCTAAGGGAACAGTGAGGTTCGGCAAGGACGCTGCTTTCTGGTCAGAAGGAAGGCCGTTTCAATCCGGCTGCGAGATAGGCGGAAGCTAGCGTGTTGGCCATCAGCATGGCAATGGTCATCGGTCCGACGCCGCCAGGCACCGGCGTGATGGCGCCGGCCGCCTTCGCTGCTTCGGCAAAGGCGACGTCGCCGACGAGGCGCGTCTTGCCTTCGCCCTTTTCAGGTGCGGCGACGCGGTTGATGCCGACATCGATGACGGTGGCGCCAGGCTTGACCCAGTCGCCGCGGACCATTTCAGACCGGCCGACGGCGGCGACCAGAATATCGGCGGTGCGGGCAAGCGCCGGCAGGTCCCTGGTCCGGCTGTGTGCGATGGTGACGGTGCAGTTGGCGGCAAGCAGAAGATTGGCCATCGGTTTGCCGACGATGTTCGAACGCCCGACGACGACCGCATTGAGACCGGACAGGTCCTTGCCGCGCACGCGTTCGATCAGCAGCATCGAGCCGGCCGGCGTGCAAGGCACGAAGGCGGTCTCGAGTTCGCCGGTGCCGAGCTTGCCGACATTGATGAAGTGGAAGCCGTCGACATCCTTCTCCGGCGCGATGGTCTGGATGATCTTGCCGGAATCGATATGGCCGGGAAGCGGAAGCTGCACGAGGATGCCGTTGATGGCCGGATCGGCGTTGAGCTGGCCGATGATCTTCAACAGGTCCGGCTCGGAGGTTTCGGCCGGCAGCGTGTGCTGAACCGAATGGAAGCCGCATTCCTTGGCGGTGCGGGATTTGGAGGCGACATAGACCTGGCTCGCCGGATCCTCGCCGACGATGACCACGGCGAGACCGGGCTGCCGTCCGCCCTTTTCCGCCAGTTCGGCGGTCAGGGCCTTGACCCGCCGCACCACGTCTTCGGCGACGCTTTTTCCGTCAATCAACTCAGCCATGAACCACCCTCGACGCCTATCGCGCAAGCCTGCCGCGTTAAAACATCCATGCGGCGCGCTCCAGATATCTTTTATGCAGGCCGTTGCCCAGAACCATGCGCTGCGGGCGGACATGCAGCGCGGCATTTTCACGAAAATCGAGCCGGGCAATCCCGTCAATGCGCCGTCCCATGCCGTTAACTCGAAACCGGCATGTTTTATTCGACGCTCAGAAATAGCGGCGGCGCGCGCGGTTTTCGGTGAGCTCGCGAACGACCTCGCGGAATTCGCGCAGGCTGGCGCGGATTTCCTCGATCTGGCTTTGCTGATCGGCGGCTTCCGAGGCCTGATTTGCCTTCCTCGACCAGGCCTGAGTACGGGCCGAATGCGGCGGCGGGGGTTGCTGCGGATAAGGTGCCCGACCGGCATAGAACGGCTGCGGGTGGAACGCAGGCGGCATCGCTGCGGTGGAATTTGTCGCGGCGGAAGTCTCACCGGACGCCATCTCCTCCGGCGCTCTGCCAGGCACGAGCCGGCGCAGCGCCGACAACACGGCACCGATCGCGCCTGGACGTTTGGTGCGCGCGACCTCGACCGACGGAGCGGCAGGCGGTGCTGCCCGGTACGCGGCGCGATCGGCGGAACCGGCATCGGGGCCGCCATGGGAGCCAGCGGGGTCGAAAAACCCATCGGCAGCTGCAGCCTCTTCCATCAGTATGGTGCCGCCCTTTGGCTCATCAGGATCGGGCTGGCTTATGCCGGCGGCTGCCAACAGGATCGGACTGGCACACGCTTCGCGGCGCGAGCGGGCAAGACGATGGCGTGTGGCGGCATCCTCGCGCCATGACGGGCCTGCGCGGTCCTCTAGCAAAACCAGCGATGCTTCGTCCTCGCCGCGCACCGCCTCGACGAGCGACAGCAAGGACTGCTCGTTCCTCCAGTGTTCACGATTTTTCCTATAAGCCATGGTTTCTGGAGCCTTCCCCTCGGGCTGGGACCTAGCGACCGCCACTGGTTAGGCGATGCTAAACAGGCATAGGAAATAAAAGGTTAATTTGGTCGCCGCGCGGCTGCGCGACTACATGCGCATCCAACCGCAAGGTCGGGGTTTCCGCCTGATCACGGTCCCAACAGGGCTTCCCCGCCCTGCCGCGAACGTCTATGGGGAAGCCATCTCTATGGGAGGCTTTCGATGACGATCAGGCTTGTTCTCGCCGGTTGCGGCAATATGGGCTATGCCATGCTCTCGGGCTGGCTGAAAGCCGGCAAGCTCGCTCCGGCTGCGGTGTTCGTGGTCGAGCCCAATGCCGAGTTGCGCAAGCGTGCCGAAGCACTGGGCTGCGCTGCTGCCGCGGATGCCGGCGCCATCCCGGCGGACGCCGTGCCGACCGTCGTCGTCATTGCGGTGAAGCCGCAGGTGATCCGCGACGTGACGGCTGGTTACATCCGCTTCAACGATGGCCGGACCACCTTCCTCAGCATCGCCGCCGGAGCGCCGGTGGCCACGTTTGAAGGTATTCTCGGCGACCGCGCGCCGATCGTGCGCTGCATGCCCAACACGCCGGCGGCGATCGGCAAGGGCATGATGGTGGTGTTTTCCAACAGGCTGGTTTCCGACGAGACTAAACGCTTCGTCGCCGACCTGCTTTCGGCGGGCGGGCAAGTGGCCGATATCGACGACGAAGCCCTGATGGATGCGGTGACGGCGGTTTCCGGGTCGGGGCCGGCGTATATCTTCCATTTCATCGAAGCGCTGACCGTGGCCGCCGAGAAGGCCGGCCTGCCGACCGGGACTGCCAAGCTCTTGGCCATGCAGACGGTCTACGGCGCCGCCTCGCTGGCCGCCGAAAGCGGCGAGGAGCCGGGCGTGCTCAGACAGCAGGTGACCAGCCCCAACGGCACCACGGCTGCGGCCCTTGCAGTACTGATGGGCGAGGACCGGCTGACGCGCCTGCTCACCGAGGCGGTGGAAGCGGCGCGGCTGCGGTCTATCGAGCTGGGGAAGTAGGGCTTCTGGGGGAGCCGGTCGGCGGTGATGGCCGACCGTTCCTTTCGGCAATAGCAACCGGTAGAAACGTTACGCGGCGTTCCTTCGCGCCCTCCACTGTCCTGCCGACATCAAAATCGCGATAGCCTAGAATGTCGACAGATATCAGCGATGTCCCCACAAGTCGTCGATCTCGTCCTTGTTCACGGGCCGCCCGTCTTTGCCGGCTTTGGCTTTGAGATCATCGGCAATGGCCGCGAGCCGCTCTGCCAGAGAAGGGCGTCCATTTTCCCGCTTCAACTCGGATTCACGGACCTCAGCCATCACCAAGATTCCCATACAGCATCTCGTCCTGCAGCCGGCGCAAGGCGAACAGCCCGGTCGTCGGGTCGGGCGCGGCATTGTCGGCGGTGAGCAATTCGCCTTTCCTCACCGGTTTCAGCACCTTGCCGCCTTCGAGCAGACCGACCGGCACGGCGCGATGGGCGCGGGCCTGTTCGACGGTCATGGTCCAGGAGCGGTAGCAGGTCTCGCCGATCGCATCGAAAACCTCGCCTGCCGCCAGATCGCGCTTGGCCACGGCGCAGACCTCGGCCACCGGCCGCGGCAGCGGCACCATGTCGGGCTTGCCGTAAAGCGCGATGCGAGCGGCCGTCAGCGGCACTTCCAGCGAGGTCAGATGGTAGGGCCTGAAGAAGCTGTAATAAGGGCCGTGGCCGATATGCAGATCGTCCATGCGCTCGATGATGCGCGGATGCGTCGCCTCGACGATGACGAAGACACCGGGCGCCACCCCCTTGCCGACGGTGTAGTCGACGACGCCCTTCTTCGACAGGATGCCGCCCTGCTCGCGCGGGATCAGCACCTTGACCAGCTCGTCGCGATCGGCCTTGGGGCCGTGCATGCCGGGAACGTCGGGCACCAGCCCGGTGGCGTTGGCAATGGCGCACATCTCGACCATGGTTTTCGAGCCGTCGACGAACTCGACCAGCATGCGCGGATTCATGTTGCGGCGCAGCGCCTCCTCGCGGTAGTCGTCGGGAACGGCGTCGTGGTTGAGCGGGTTGTTCTTGCCCTTGCCGGCGGAGACGATGGTGTAGCCGAGCGCCGAGGCGAACTCGATCAGCTCCATGCAGCTCGACGGCTCGTCGCCGGCACCGACCGAATAGACGACGCCGAGCCGGTCGGCCTGCTGCTTCAGATAGCAGCCGATGGTGACGTCGGCCTCGACATTCATCATCACCAGATGCTTGCCGTGCTGCATCGCCATCAGGTCGAAATCGGCGGCGACGCCGGGCTTGCCGGTGGCGTCGATGACGACATCGATGAGCGGATTGGTGACCAGCATCTCGTTCGAGGTGATGGCGATCTTGCCGCTTTCGATCGCCTGGCCGACCTTCGAAGCGCTGTCCGCTTCGGCCGCCATCGCCTCATCACCATAGGCGATGCGGATGGCGTCACGCGCCGTATGCGGACGGCGCGTCGAGATCGCGCAAACCGAAATGCCCGGCATCAGCATGCCTTGCGTCACCAGGTCGGTGCCCATCTCGCCCGAACCGATAACGCCGATGCGCACCGGGCGGCCTTCCGCGGCGCGCTTGGCAAGATCGCGGGCAAGCCCGGTCAAGGCGACATTGGTCATACTGGAACGTCCACTGCTTTTTGATTTGAAGCGGGAATAGCAGGGAACGGCAACCCATTGCCAATCGAAACCGGCCGCGGCGGTCTTTTCTTGCGCATGACCCCGGAAACCAGAATTGTTCCTATGAAGACATGCTCCCGGCCGAAGGACTAACGAGGGTCCTGTGGCGCCAAAGGCCCGCGTTGAAGCGGCGGAACGGGCCGTTAAGCCCGGATGGATCGCAGCCAAGAAATGTACGGAAATTCTTAGTCATTCTTTTATGCAATCCTGCTTTAATAGGGAAATGGACTGGCGTGCCCGCATTTTTAGGTGTTTTTTCCGCGCTATGCGACCGATCGGCGAGAGCGGCAACGTTGCTACTATTTTTGCTCTGTCTTTGCCGATTGTCGTCGGCGGTGCGGGCCTTGGTATCGAGACTTCCTATTGGTATTACAGCAGCCTGAAGCTACAAGCGGTGGCGGATGCGGCGGCCTATGCTGGCGCTTTGGAAAAGGTTTCGGGATCCGACACGCCAAAGATTGTCTCCGCAGCGACAGCGTCAGCGACCACGAACGGCTGGGGACCGTCAGCAGGTACAATAGAGGTCTTCTCGCCTCCGTCAGCCGGTCCAAATGTCGGAAAAAAGGCGGTTGAGGTAGTCGTTCATCAGAACCTCGATCGGTTCTTTACGTCGATATTCACGCAAAACGCAGTTGGCGCACAAGCAAGGGCGGTGGCTCTTATTACGGATGCTTCAAAAGCCTGCATTTTGACGGTCGATCCTTCCGCTTCGAAAGCGGCGCTCTTTTCCGGCAGTTCGACCACAAAACTGACAGGCTGCTCCGTCATGTCGAATTCGATAGCTCCGGACGCCATCAAACTTCAGGGATCGGCAAGCCTTGATGTCGATTGCCTGATATCGGCAGGCGGTGTTTCGTTGAGCAACGTCGTGAAGACCGTTTGCGCCAGCCTGATAACTCAGGCGCTGCCCGCTGCTGATCCTTTTGCCGACCTGCCGGCGCCGCCGGCCACGAACCCTTGTCAAAACGGCAATCAGTCAACCTTGCAACCTGGAACATACTGCAAGGGGCTCAGCTTGAGCGGCAATGTAACCCTCTCGCCCGGGATATACGTCATTGAGGGAGGCGATTTCAAAGCGAGCTCGAATGCAAATATTTCCGGCGAGGGTGTCGTCATTTATCTGGCCGATACCTCCGGCGTTAGCATGAACGGCACGGCGACCGTCAAGCTCAGCGCACCGACGTCGGGCACCTATTCAGGTGTGCTGTTCTATGGCGACAGAGCCAACCTGGCGGGATCCAACACGTTTAATGGCACGGCGGATTCGCTATTGACCGGCGCTCTGTATTTTCCAACACAGGGCGTCAATTATCTCGGCAATTTCTCGGGCAAAGGTGGTTGCACGCAGGTCGTCGCAAGTACCGTGCAATGGTCCGGCAACGCAAACATCATTCAGGATTGCACGAGCCTTGGAATGCGAGACATTCCGGCCACGCAAACCGTTCAGCTTGTCGAGTAGTTTTCGTGGATCGGCTACAAGTCCGGATGTTCCGGAGTGATTCGGGTGTTGCCGCGGTAGAGTTTGCGCTGGTTCTGCCCATCCTTTGCCTGGTACTTCTTGGCATCATCGACGGCTGGTCTTTTGTCTCGAGCGCATTGTCGATGCGTGCAGGCGTCAAAACCGCGGCGAACCTCGTGATGCAAGGAGCAGTCGAGGATACGACCATCCAAGCTGTCGCTCTTTCGAGCTGGGAAAACCATCCTGATGGCGCGCAGGTGGCAGTGAGCCGGAAATACATGTGCGGGAACATCGTGGCCGATCCATCGGTCCTGTGCGACACTTTGAAAGCCCCCTCGGTCTTCCTCGTAATACAGGCGACAGCCACCTGGTCACCGCCCTTCAGTTTTGGCGCGTTTTCCCTCTCGCGCGAACTCAGTCATCAACAGGTGATTCGTGTCCGCTAAGTCGAGAGCTTTCACGGGGGATGCATCAGGCGGAGCTGCATTAGAGTTCGCGCTGATCGCGCCTTTTCTGATAATGCTTTTGATCGGCATCTTTGCATTCGGCTGGGCTCTGAACGCTATGTCGAGTGTTCGGTACACGCTGGAAACGTCGTCACGTGCGCTGCAAATGAAGAACTCGCTGACTCAGGCCCAGATCCAAGCCATTGCCACGGAAAAATTACTGGATTTGGGATTGAAAGACGTCGACGTAACAATAGCAATCGACGTCGCCAGCGGCGGCTTTCGCATGGCACATCTGACCGCCCAATATGCGTTCGTGATCGAGTTCCCGTATTTCAACCGATATCCGATACATTATCAGACAACTGTCACAGTTCCCCTGATTGCATCGTGAGCACGTCCCCGGCCAGTCGAGCGGCACCTTTCGCAGGATGTTCGCTGCACGCCGCCTTTATAGGCGATCGCCTTGTACGGCGTGCCGTTGCCGGCTTTGTTCCGGCCGAGCCCCCACCCCTCGCCCAGCGCTGCGCCGCCGCTACTTGTTTGTTGACAGGCATGCGAGGCCTACATGTGGAATTTGGCAGCAGAGGGCTGGAGGCTCCTCAAGCAGAGCGTCATCGGCTTCATCGACGACAATGCGCTGAGCCATGGGGCGGCGATAGCGTTTTATGCCACGACCTCGCTTGCGCCGATCCTGCTCATCGTTGTCGCTATTGCCGGCATGGCCTTCGGGCACGAGGCGGCGCAACTCGCCCTTTCGGCACAGATCGCTGGCCTGATGGGGCCGCAAAGTGCCGAGCTGCTGCGAGCTACGATCGAAAACGCCTCGCAGAAGGAAGCCGGAACCCTCGCCAGCATTCTGGGGCTGGTCACGCTGTTCGTCGCCGCATCCGGCGTGTTCGGCGAGATGCAGCTGGGGTTGAACGAAATCTGGAAAGTCAAACCGACCGGGGCAACGATTTCACGAATGGTTCGGGCACGCATTGCAAGCCTGGGCCTGGTCGCCGCCCTCGGTTTTCTGCTCCTGGTGTCGCTGGTCGTAAGCGCTGCAATTTCGGCGCTCGGAGAAGTCATCAACGCCTACCTGCCGTTCGGCACCATCATCCTGAGCGCCATCAACGGGATCGTCTCGTTTGCCCTGATCACGCTGCTGTTTGCCGCAATCTACAAGGTGCTGCCGGACCGCAGCCTGCAATGGCGCGATGTCGGCATCGGCGCCGTGGTCACCGGGTTTCTGTTCACCATCGGCAAGTCGCTGATTGGCTGGTATATCGGAACCAGCGCCATCTCATCGTCATACGGCGCGGCCGGCGCCCTGCTCGTCGTGCTGTTATGGGTCTATTATTCGGCCGAGATATTTCTGCTGGGCGCCGAATTCACGCGAGCCTATTCGGTTCGACACGGCAGCCGGTCCGATTTGAAGAACAAGGTGGAATCGCATGACAAATGAGTTCACGCCGAAATTCGACCTCGCCGGCAAGGTGGTGCTGGTCACCGGGGCCTCGCGCGGCAGCGGCCGCGCCTGCGCACTCGCCTGCATGTGCTGGCCACATTCCGCTCGGCCGCATCGGCGACCCGATCGACGTCGCGGGCACCGTGGTGTTCCTCGCCTCGCCGCCGGCGTCACTGATCACTGGCGCGAAAATAATTGGTGGATGGCGGTTGGTCGGTAGCGTGATAGGACTCTTTGGCTGGTAGTGCGACACCGCTTCGCGAGCGCCGTCTCCCCACACCAGGAAGAAGCGCGCGGACTTCGCAAGGTTAGTCCAAGAGGTCTTTTATGAGCGAAAAATCTCAATCGAACGGTGAATTCGACGAACCGCGGAATGAGCCACTCTTCGCGGCTATCTCGCAGACAGACCCCGCCTTCCTAGCAGCTTACGATCGCGCGCTTGCGAGTGTGCCGACATTTGTCGAACATATCGAGGGAAATGCAGATGCCTTCTGTTCCGCGAAGCTTCGGTTTCGCGATCCCGACGAGTCCGTACGTCTTCGGGAGGACCACTTTGTTTTCCTTTGGCTTGCCGCTGTGCATTATCATGCTGAGGAGCGGCTATTTTCAGGTGCGTTTTTCGAGGTGCCACCCGAGCTTCAGAAATGGCATCAAGTCGGACAGCGACTTTCGTTTGAAGGCGATGATATTTTCGATTGGATGGTTCTCGACGCGGGGCACTTGCAGGGGGGATTCACATTACGTGTAACCCGAGACAAGCTTCCTGAGAAAGATCGTGGCTCATACGATCGATACATCGGGGTTTCGGTTTATCAGCCACTGCCGTCCTGATTCAACGCATGCTTGATAGCCTGGTCTTTCGTTGGAGGATTGGGCAGCCGCACTGGTCAAACCAGCTTTCTCATCCATCGCCGGCGAGCCAACCGACCATGTTCGCCATCAGTCTTCCGTAGAACGGCCATCCGAGGAAATCCTGCGAGAGCCAATGCGGGCCGATATCGGTTGCCCAGGCAATCGTGCGGCCGCGGCCATGGCTACCGACGGCAAGGAGCGGCCAGTCGGTGCCGCGATGGTGGCAGGTCGCCAGAAGCCGGGACGAACCGTCGCGCCTGAATTCCAGCTTGTTCATGCCGAGAATCGGCGGCAAAGGCCCCTCCACCCCGGAAAAAATCGGATGTGACGACTGCAGGATGGAGGCCTGCACGCCTTGCGGCACCTCCATGCCGTCGCAGTAGGGTAGGCAACGGACCGGCAGAACGTCCTCGACCGGGGTGTCGTGGAAACGCGCCGTCCCGAACATGCCCTGAAAGCCCATGTAACCGCCGGCCAGCATCAGCCCGCCGCCACCTTCGACATAGGCCTTGAGCACATCGAGGCGGTTGACGCCGACACGCCCGGCGCGGGCATCCGGCGTCACCAGCAATGTCAGGGCGCCGACGTCGGAGATCACCACCGCCTGATATTGGGCGAGCCCATCGAGGTCATAGGGAAACGCCGCGCTGCAACGCTCGCCGCCGATCTGCGTGACCGCGATGCCTTCAGTGGCCAGCGCGGCATTGAAGGCCGTCGCACCATTTGTCGAGGCCGCACTTGTAAGCACGTCGCTGCCGATGGCAACCGAGGTCGTCGCTGCAAAGGTTTCGCCTGCAAGCAATATCTTCATTGCCGCCCCGCACTGTTTTCATTCGAGAGGTTTTTAGGAAGGGCGCCGGATGGACCGGCGCCCCCTAGAACTCAAGCTCTATAGGATCAGAATTTGAACTCGGCCAGATTTTCGGGAGTCACGATCTTGGCCGGACCAAGGATCAGTTCGCCGCCGGCGCCAATCGTGTATTCGCCGAGCCTGCCTGCCGTGAACTTCTCACCCTCCTTGCCGGTGATCTTGCATTGCGCAAACGCCTGGGCCGTCTGATAAGTAAGATAGCCAAGATCGGTGACGTTCCACCAGATATCCTGAGCCGCTTCGTCCTTGATGTATTTCGAGATCAGAGTGGCCGGCGCGAGCCCGGTCAGCTTGACCTTGCCGATCATGCCCGCTTCCTCGAGTGCACGCGCGGCCGCCGGAAGGCCGATGCCTGCCGGGACGATGATCACCTTGAGATCGGGAAACGCCTGCACCAGCGCCAATGCCTGCTGCTGGTTGATCTGTTCGCTTTCTTCGCCATAGGCCACCTGCACCAGCTTCATTTTGGAGAACTTCGGCTCGGCCGCCATCTTCGCCTTCATGAAGTCGATCCAGGCATTCTGGTTGGTCGCCGTCGGCGTCGACGACAGGATCGCGAATTCGCCTTCACCGCCGCTGAGGGCGAATGCACTTTCGAGCATCATCTCGGCGAGGCTGTCGCCCTTCACCTGATTGACGAACACCGCACGCGCATCGGCGGCCACATCGGAGTCATACGAAATCACCCTGACCCCCTGCTGAACGGCGCGCTTCAGCGCAGGCGCGACGGCATTGGCGTCGTTGCCGGCAATTGCGATGACTCCGACCTTCTGCGACACGAGGCTGTTGATGAATTCGATCTGCGCCTCGGCGGTCGCCTGCGATGGGGCGACCTGCGTAGCGGTGCCGCCAATTTCCTTGGCTGCCTCTTGTGCGCCTCCGAAGGCCACTTTGAAGTAGGGATCCGTGTCGAGCTTGGGCAGGAAACCGACCGTTACGGGTTCCTTGGCGCACTCCTGGCTGAAGGCCAGCGAGCTTGGCGCAAGCAGAACCGCGGATGCGAGCAGGGCTAATCTAAACGCTTTCATTGTGACTCCTCCGTCAAAATTCGGGCTTGAAGGAAGGGGCCCGAGATCACCCCTTTGTCTCGCGCATTGCGCGGGATCTGCTGAGCATCTCCTGTGTGGAGCGCCAGTAATTGCCGACCAGCAGCGAGCCGATCAGAAGCAGGCCGATGATCATGCCCTGCGCGTCGCCACCGATCTGGTTCAGCGCCAGCACGTTGCGGATGATGGCGATCAGGACCAGTGCCAGCATGACGCCGGTCAGGCGGCCCTTGCCGCCAAAGACGCTGACGCCGCCGAGCAGCACGATGGTGATGACGTCGAGCTCCATGCCGAGCGCATTGTTGGCGCGGGCGTTGGAAAGGCGCGCGGTATAAACGATGCCGGCTATCGCCGCGACGACGCCCGAGACGACGAACAGGTTCAGCACCATCCGGCGCGTGTTTATGCCGGAATAGCGCGCCACTTCGGGGCTGCCGCCGAGCGCGTAGATGCGCTTGCCGGTCGGCGTCTTCTGCAGCACGACCGCAAACACCGGCGCCAGCACCAGGAAGGGCACGATGGTCCACGGTATCTCGGTGCCAGGCAGGTTGTTGATGCCGAAATCGACGAGCGCGGGCGGCAGGATGTTGACCGAGCCGGTGCCGAGCAGGATGTAGCCAATGCCTCGGTAGAGCGCCATGGTGCCGAGCGTCACAACCAACGACTGCAGTCCAAGGCCCGAGACCAGATAGCCGTTGAAGGCGCCGAGCAGGCCGCCGATGACGAGCGTCAGCGGGATTGCGGCAAGCGTCGGCACACCGGCCTGGACCAGCAAGCCAAAGACGACGGAGGTCAGCGCCAGCACCGAGGCGATCGACAGGTCGATCTCGCGGGTGATGATGAGCAGCGTCATCGGCAGGATCAGCAATGCCTTTTCCGAGGCGCTGGCGGCCAGTTGCGAGAGATTGAAGCCGGAAACGAAATTCGGCACGAAGATCGCGGCATAGAGGAAGATGGCCACGCAAGAGGTCGCCAGCAGCAGATCCCAGAAGTCGATCGAACGGAGGAACTTTTTCACCGCGCCCTCGCCTGTCTTGCCTGCTCGGCACGCCGCACGATGAAGGTGTCGATGCCGATGGCCACCAGGATAACCAGGCCGTAGACGCCCTGCAGCCACAGCGGGTCGACGCGCACCAGCGTCAGCCCGTTCTTGATGACGAGCAGCGTGAGCGCGCCGAGGATGATACCGAGCAGCGTGCCCGAACCACCGCGGATGGCGACGCCGCCGACCACCGCCGACGCGATCACGGTGAGTTCGAAGCCGAGCGCGACGCGGGCATCGATGGTCGCATAGCGCGATGCCCACAGCGCACCGCACAGGCCGCCGAGCAGGCCGGCCATGCCAAAGGCCAGCAGAATGCGCCGGTCGACGGGGATGCCGATAAGACGGGCGCCGTCGGGATTGGAGCCGGCGGCGAACAGTTCGCGCCCGATGGCCGTGCGATAGAGCAGCACATAACCCAGGCACAGGATGACGATCGCGATGACGACGATCAGCGGCACGCCGGCGATCTTCAGGCCGGTCATGTCGAGCCAGGCTTGCGTGACTTCGTCGGCGCTGATCTGGTCACCGGCTGCCCAGATCGAGTTGAAGCCGCGGAAGATCGACATCGAGGCCAGCGTGACGACGATCGCCGGGATCTTTCCCCTGGTGACGACGAGGCCGTTGATCAGGCCGGCGACGCCACCGACGGCGCATGCGGTTATCAGGCCAATGCCGATGTCGAGCCCTGGATAGGCCTGGACCATGCTGGCCGCCATGTAAGCCGACAGGCCGATCACCGCAGCGATCGAAAGGTCGATGTTGCGGGTGATCAGCACCAGCATCTGCGCGAGTGCTGCAACGACGAGCAAGGCGGCATCCATCGACACGGCGGTCAGGTTAGCAGCGCTCACCATGCGCGGGTTGATGATGGTGACCGGGATGGCGACCGCCAGCATCGCGGCGAGCAGACCGAACTCCCGCCGCTTCAGTATGTCGAGCGGTCCTTTTCTCTTCTCCTCGCCGGCGGCCTGTGCCGCCGCATCGGCGCTTTCGCCGGCCTTGGTCGCTGCTTCCAGCACCTTTTCCTGAGTGGCTTCGCCCCTGCTGAATTCGGCCGTCCGATGGCCTTCGCGCAGGACGATGACGCGGTCGCACATGCCGATGAGCTCGGGCATTTCGGAGGAGATCAAGATAATGGCCATGCCTTGCGCGGCAAGGTCGGCGATCATCGCATGCACTTCCGCCTTGGTGCCGACATCGATGCCTTGCGTCGGCTCGTCGAGGATGAGGACGCGCGGTTCGGTGCGCAGCCATTTGGCCAACACCACCTTCTGCTGGTTGCCGCCGGACAGTTCCTTTACCGGCTGCGCGTAGCCGGAAAAGCGAAGCTTCATGCGCTTCAGCCAGTCCGAAACCAGATTGATCGCGCGGTTCGTGCCGTAGAAGCCGGAGCGGGCTGCCTTGTCGAGGACTGGCAGCACCGCGTTGTCGAGGATGGAAAAATCCATCACCAGGCTCTGGCCCATGCGGTCTTCAGAGACATAGGCGATACGCGCACCCATGGCGTCGCGTGCCGACGCGAAGCGCACAGCTTCGCCGTCGATCAGGATTTCGCCGGCATCGGGCTGGTCGATTCCGAACAGCACGCGCGCGATCTCGGTCCGCCCGCTGCCGACCAGGCCGCCGAGCCCGAGCACCTCGCCGGCATGGAGCTTGAGGTCGATATTGGAAAAGCCACCGGCGTGCGAAAGCCCCCTCGCCTCCAGCACCAGTGCACCGGTCGCGTGGCTTCGTTGCGGATAGAGGTCGGTGACCTCGCGGCCGACCATCATGCCGATGGCGGCGGCGCGGCCAAGCTCGGCCCTCGGCTTGACGCCAATGAGACGCCCGTCGCGCAGCACGGCGATGCGGTCGGCGATGCGGAAGATCTCGTCCATGCGGTGGCCGACGAACATCATCGCCACGCCGTGCAGCCGCAGGTCGGCGACGACGGTGAACAGCCGCTCGACCTCGCGCTGCGACAGGGCGGCCGTCGGCTCGTCCATGATCAGCACCCGCGCGTCGAGCGACAGGGCGCGGGCGATCTCGACCAGTTGCTGTTCGGAGGTGCGCAACGTTCCGAGCCGGGTTTCGGCCGGCACGTCGAGGCCGGCTGTCGCCAGCACCCTGCGCGCGCCGGCAAGCATGGCGGCGTTGTCGATGCCGCCGAAGCGGTCGCGCGGCATATGGCCGAGATAGATGTTCTCCGCCACCGAAAGATCAGGGAAAAGACCGGGGTGCTGGTGCATGACCGAGATGCCGGCAGCCTGGGCGTCGTGCGGCGAATGGAAGACCACAGGCTTGCCATCGACTTCGACATGGCCGCCGGTCGGGAGATACACGCCGGCCAGCAGCTTTACGCAGGTGCTCTTGCCGGCGCCGTTTTCGCCAAGCAGAGCCAGCACCTCGCCTGAGCGCAATTCGAAGGACGCGTCCTTGAGGGCAATCGTGCCGCCGAAGGCTTTTGTCGCCTGAACCAGGGCAACGGGGACAGCCGCGTCGCTCTTCACCATGGCGTCGGCTTCGCCTAATGCGCCCAAGTGCAGCACCTTTCCTCCCTGGTCCTGTTTTTTCAATTTGCTATATTAAATGGCCGAATGCCGCAACTGGAAAATTGACTTCCATGGCCGCGAAGGGCACTGTCGCGTCGCGCACGGGTGCGATTGGAGTGCTCGACCCCGCGGCAGCCTCAAAGCTGCAAGCGGCTGGAGTGGCTCTGCGGGAATGAATGGGGAGGCGCCGGTTTTGTCCGGAAAAGGCAGCAATTCGGTCAAGGTTCGGCATTATAACGAGCGCTTCGTGCTTGATGCCATTCGCCGCCTGAAGGAGGCATCCAAGTCCGATCTGGCGCGCGCCGCAAATCTGACGCCGGCCGCGGTCGCCACCATTGTCGACGGGCTGGAATCGTCCGGATTCGTAAAGCAAGTGGGGAAAAGGTTCGGGCAACGCGGATCGCCATCCACTCTCTACCGACTTGCACCTGAGCGTATCTACAGCGTCGGCATCAAGATCGGCCGGCGCGCGCTGGAAGCCGTGCTCGTCGACTTTGCCGGCGAGGTCCGCTCGCGCGAGTCGCACGAATATCGCTTTCCGGATCCCGACATGGTGCTCAAGGCCGGCAACATGTCGCTGGCCAATTTCGACAAGCTGGTCGAGGGGCTTGGCGATGCCAGCATCGTCGGCGTCGGCATCGCCTCGCCATATTTCCTCGGCGGCTGGAGCGAAGAGCTCGGCTTTCCCGACGATCTCGGCAGCCGCTGGGAAGCAATCGATCTGACGACGTTCTTCGCCACAAAGCCGAAGACCCCGGTCTTCGTGGAAAACGACGCATCATCGGCCGCACTCGCCGAACTCATCCAGGGGACCGGCGCGCGGTTCCGCGACTTCATGCATATCTCGATCGACACCTTTGTCGGCGGCGGACTGGTGCAAGGCGGCAAGGTCCATACCGGGCCGCACGGCAACAGCGCCGCGCTCGGTCCTTTGCCGGTCTCGCCTTCAAGCCTCGATTCGGTGGCGGCCAAGCCGGCGCGCTACCAGAGCCTGCTGCATCGCGCTTCGATCTATGTGCTGGTCAATCATCTCAAATCGCGCGGCATCGAGATCAACCGTGTGCGCGAACTCGATCCCTTGCCGCCGGGGGCGCGCGAGCCGCTGTCCGAATGGATCGACGATTGCGCCAATGCGCTGGTCGAGGCGATCATCGCCATCACCTCCGTCATCGACATCGAGGCGATCGTTCTCGACAGCATCCTGCCGCGGCCGATTCATCTCGAGCTGTTGGCAAAGGTGCAGACCCAGTTCAACAGGATCAGCGCCATCGGCATCGTGGCGCCGGAAATCGTGTCGGGACAATTCGGCCCCGAGGCTTCGCCGATCGGCGCGGCGATGCTGCCGTTCTCGGCACTGTTGGCGCCCGACAGCGGCGTGCTGATGATCGGCAAGGACAGAACAATGCTGCCGGGTAGCCTTTCGAGGCTTGCCAGCCAAGGCCAACCAGCAAGAAGCTCGGCGACTTCAACGGCATAAGATAGTGCCGCGAAAGAGCATCAAGCTCCGGACATCATCAACATCAGCTCACAGTCAGGCACGGGCACGGCGGGCTTTTTGCGCCGGCACCGGAACTTTTAGCGGCCGCTAATCTTCATTCGTCACCGACATGCAATGCTGATCGGTCCGCGCTCCGCTTTAGTGCGGGCCTAGGAAGCAAGGAGGAACATATGAACTGGGATCAAATCAAGGGAAAATGGACGCAGTTCAAAGGCAAGGCGAAAGAGCAGTGGGGTGACCTCACCGACGATGATCTTGATCGCATCGAGGGCAACCGAGACCAGCTTTTGGGACGCATCCAGGAGCGATATGGCATCGCCAAGGAAGAGGCGGAGCGCCAGGTTGATAACTGGTCCAGAAGCATCAGCTGAGCCTTTGGATGCAATGCCGTTTGCTGCCCACCACCGGGGTGAAACTCTGCGTCGCCCGCCGTGCCGACTGGTGCGGTGGGCTCTTTCGACAGCGAGGCGAGCGAGGAACCTTTAGCCATATCTGATGTTCTACTTGCGTGGCGGGCTTCGCCTCGGCGTGCACCCCACCCGGAGGCGAAGGAGTGCAATCATGAACAACATTATCTGGCTGGTCGGCGCGATCGTGATCGTAATAGCCATTTTGAGCTTTTTGGGTCTGCGATAGGCCTTAGCCCTCTCCTCGACCTCTTCGATTCAGCAACGGCTCCCTCTCGGCGTGGCCTCACTGCCCGTTGCATTCAAGCAGGTCAGACTTAGGTCCCAAGCAAGATACTCCAGGATTGGACCGAAGCCCCGGCTGGGAACGTAGCCGGCTGGCTCACGTTGTGGTGAGCTTTGGCGCGACGAAGATGCGTCCGGGCGGAAGAGTTCAAGCCAGGGAGGAGAGGCCCGACGCTCCGAACGGGCGGCGGGCCTGGGCGTAAATGCAAACGATCAGCAGGCTGTTCAATTCCCATGCCCAGGCAGCACGTGCCGTTGCGAGGCTTCAGGCTGCCGGGATTCGTCGCCGGCAAATCAGCGTGGTCGGATCTTACAACGACAATGATGAACCGATCAGCGTTGCTGGATATTACGACGATGAGATGAGCGCTCTCTGGCGGGGTGCGGTTGCTGGTGCCGCACTTGGCGCCACGGCTGGTCTGTTGGCCGGCTTCAGCGCTTTTGGAGCTCAAGACGTTGATCCTGCGGGGATGACCGGCATGGCCCTGGTCGGTGCGGCTTGGGGCGGCTTTGCCGGCGTGCTTCTCGGAACTTTCGCCAATTTCGCCCAGAAGCCGCGCAAGCCGAAGATCGCAGAAGGTGTCGTACTGGTGATGGCCCGCGTCGATGAAAGGCAGGCCGGCGCCGCGCATACGGTGCTCCGGAGTTTCGCGGAGATGCCTTCCGGGCCGATGAAGAGGAGCGCTTTGCCAAATTCAAGCCGGCTCCGCGTCCGATCTAGTGCCCGATGAAGTTTGTTTCGCGAAACGGGAATTCAAACCGGAGGCGCCCGACGAAAGCTTGGCAAACCAACACTTTGGAAGCATGCGGGCTACTTGCCGTCGTGTTGTCCTTTATTCTTACCGTTCTGTTGGTTGGTCTCATCCTTGGCTGAACCCATGCCCTTGCCAACGGCGACACTATGCCCGGCAATTGGCGAAGGTTATGGCCCGTTCGAAGGATTAAACCATTCGTGCTAAGCGTTAATAGCTTGTAGCCATAGGAGAGGACGCCAACGTGGACAAACGGGCTGAAGGAGACGCGGAGAAATTGGCTCGAGGCGAGTTCGAGCTCAAAGCCGAACGATATGGTGTGAACGCCTTTCTTCTCGTTGTCGAACTCGTAAATCTGCTGGAAAAGCGTGGAACGATCAGCAGCGACGACGTCGCGAAAATAGCCGAAGCCGCCGCACTTGCCGTTGCCGCATCCAGCGAACCCGACGTGAACAGCATCAATCTGTTGCAGGCCATCGCTGCCGCACGCCGGCCCAAATAGGCTTATATCAAACCCGCCAGCAATCGGCGCCCACCGATAAACGCTATGTTGAACTGATCTCGGTCGAGCGTACGGAGCCTTTCCATGTGCAATGACTACGAGCAGCACATCGCCTGGGCCGAATACTGCCGGATGATGGAATCGCTGGCGCTCAAAATCCCCAGCCATCAAACCGAACTGGATCTGCCGCAGGCGGATGACATCCACATCAACGACCCCGCGCCTGTAATGCGCGCCGCCGGCGACGCAATCGAACTGGCGTCGATGACATTCGGCTTTCCCCCGGCCGGGCCAAAAGGCGGACCTGTATTCAACTTTCGCTCGGAGGGCCGGCAGTTCGGCAACAGCAAGCGCTGTCTCGTTCCGGCGTCGGCATTCTTCGAATTCACGGGAACGAAATATCCAAAGACCAAGCACAGGTTCTCGCTGAATGGCCATTCGTTCATGGCGATTGCCGGGCTGTGGCGCGAGGGTGTCGGCAACAAGCCGCCGACGTTCACGATGCTGACGACCGATCCGGGGCCGGACGTCGCGCCATATCACAATCGGCAAGTGGTTGTGCTGCGGCCATCGGACTGGGCGGCCTGGATCCATCTCACGAGGTCCGAGGCTGAACTCCTGCGGCCGCTGCCGGAGGGGTCGCTCAGTGTGGAAACAGCTCGGGCAGGTTTGGAGTAGGAACCATCGGATAATTGCGCGCTGAGCTGCGGCCGCGCCGCATAGTCACGGCGACGCGCGCCATGTTCAGAACGAATGCCCATACGATATAGACGCTTCAGCCCGGCTTGACGTAGCCAGCGGTGACCTCGTTCTTGTGGGCGGCGAAAGCTTCCAGGACTTCGGTTTTCTCAGGCTTCGGAATCTTGAAATGATCCAAGGTCCGCCCGAGTTCGGCTGCGACCTCATCGAATTCCGCGGGGGCAATCCGCAGGTCGCGATGCGCCTCCTCGAGGCCGAGCGGCGTCGTGCCGGGCTTGGTGGCGACGAACTTGAAGGGCCCGCCAGAAACGTCGCAGACCCACAGCGTGCGCATGAACTTGAGGCCGGGCAACCTTTCCAGGTTCTTGGTGTGCCATTTGCGCAGCTGCGGATTCTTGGATTTCTTGCCGACGATCGGGTTCTTCACGACGGCGTCGCTGAAGTGATCGATCACCGCTGCGATGGCAAACACGCCGCCCAGCCGCTCATACAGACTTTTCTCAGCTGTGGTTTTCTTGGCCTGGGCGAGCGCGTTGTCGGCAGGCAATACCGCCGTCGATGCCGCGGTCAGCGCCAGCGCGGCGACAACACTTCGTCTTGTCAAAGAGGTCGAAACAGCCGTTTTCATTCCTGGTTCCCTTCGCGGTTAGGCCAGAGCGAGCGGCAGCCTGTCTGGCGGGCTTCATGAAATGACATTCGGACACTTTGCCGTATTTTAGCACCGTCTAACGAACTAACGAGCCGTTCGCCCGAATTATTCCGATTGGGGCGCATTGTCATGGTCAACATGCGTCAAAAGGGGCGAAGGCCGCGCGGATGAGGAAGGCTTAGCAGGCGTCGCTGCACGCGAAGCCACTTCGGCCGCATCTGTGCCCCTGACCTTGGGCACTTTCCTTCTGTGTCGTGTTGTCGGCGGCAATCAGCCCCGGTAGGGGGCGTACAATCGCTTCCCGCGGCTTTGCCGGCTGCTTGCGGCCAATAGCTTGTGCTTTTCGAAGATCGCGAGCTTCTGCGGATAGGTCATCCGCACCTTGGCGTTGCACCCGTCGCATCTGAAGTGCGCGATTGTTCTTAGTGCGGAGCCCTTTCTTACCGCCGGGTGTGAGCAATCCGGACATTCGAATGTGAGCGCGACATCAGATAAGTCTTCGGCCAAACCCATTTCTATCCCCTTCGCAAGCTCGGTGGCTACACTCTGGCGATCATCAATGGGCAATTCAGATGCCAATCCGATTGTGCCAATGCGGGACTAGAACAATTCGCCCCGGAACGCCGCCAAGCTAGTGCGCCTTCTCTGCGCCTTTTGAGCGACGAAGAGACCTAACTTCCTCCAGCAGTTCGCGCTCATTGGTAGTCACGTTTCGGAAGATTGCGACAATCATCACCGCCAAGGCTTCGGCATCCAGGCTTAGAGGGTCAATGTGCTCATCTGCGCAAACCTGATCAAACACGCGTTCACAAATAGCCAAATCGTGAGGGCTGAGGCGAGTGCGATTGAAACGCCGGCGCGACATTTGCGAGCCTTCGAGGCCCGCTGCCCGTGCAAAAGAAGCGGGCCTTGGCAAGAAACGCGAGTCATTGAGCGATTGTTCCCGGCTGCAAGCTTTGTTAAGCAGCCTGCAGCAGGGCAGACTAGAACGCTTTCCCCGCGCGCATCATGGCGCGTGCGAGCGCCGGGAGGTGCGCGTGCAAGACCACTGTTTCGACGAGCTTGTGCGCGTGGCACTCGGCAGGTCGCGGGGCGCCATATTTTTCGGCAACCTCGCCAACCGCGCACAATCACCATCGAGCAGGTCAAGGAGGCCTTGGAAGATGCGCCAGCGAAACAATCTGGTGCTGCGAGAGAGGATTGAACTCTCGACCTCTCCCTTACCAAGGGAGTGCTCTACCACTGAGCTACCGCAGCCGCCGATGGCGGGGCTTCTGCCATATCGAACCGGCAAGCGCAAGGCCAAGACAAAGACGGGTTGAAAGGCCGCACCGGGCGATCGTTGCGGACATGGCCGTGCCACAATGTTGGCTATCCCTTGATACGCACCGGCGGGTCGCCGGCCGGGGACAGAACGATGAACGGCACGACAGTTTCTCCGAACAAGGATGGATCACCGAAGAAGGATGGTTCAGCGAAAAAGGCCGGAACGGGCCGCAAGGACCGGCTTGCCGAGCAGTTGCGCGCCAACCTGCAGAAGCGCAAGGCGCAATCGCGCTCACGAAGGACCGGCGACGCCGACAAGCGGCTCGCTGGCGAGGCCGACGAGCGGCCGGAGGGGCTGCAGGCGGCGATGAAAAAAGATTAACGCGAATCGGCTATGTTGGTCGCCGGTACTTTGGCCAAGTCGGCCTGGGCCAAAGTGGGGAGTAGCCTGTTTCTTGAACCAAGCCGGCCAATGGTCTAGATGGCCGCAACAGACTCAACCGATTTAAACCGGCCTTGGCGCCGAGGGGACGCTCTTCATGGATCGCATCAGAATTGTCGGCGGCAACAAGCTTGCCGGAAGCATTCCGATCTCGGGCGCGAAAAACGCTGCGCTGCCGCTGATGATCGCCGCGCTTTTGACCGATGACACGCTGACGCTGGAAAACGTGCCGCATCTGGCCGATGTCGAGCAGCTGATCCGCATCCTCGGCAATCACGGCGTCGACTATTCGGTCAATGGCCGCCGCGAAAAGCAGCAGGAAGGCTATTCGCGCACCATCACTTTCTCCGCCCGCAACATCGTCGACACGACGGCGCCTTACGAGCTGGTGTCGAAGATGCGCGCGTCGTTCTGGGTGATCGGCCCGCTGCTGGCCCGCATGGGCGAAGCCAAGGTATCGCTGCCCGGCGGCTGCGCCATCGGCACACGGCCGGTTGACCTCTTCCTGGAAGGCCTGCAGGCGCTGGGCGCCGATATCGACGTCGACACCGGCTATGTCATTGCCAAAACCAGGAACGGCCGGCTTGTCGGCAACCGTTATGTGTTCCCGAAAGTCTCGGTCGGCGCCACCCATGTGCTGATGATGGCGGCCTCGCTGGCCAAGGGCGAGACGGTGCTCGAAAACGCCGCGCGCGAGCCGGAGATCGTCAACCTCGCCGAATGCCTCAACGCCATGGGCGCGAAGATCTCCGGCGCCGGCACGGCGACCATCACCATCGACGGCGTCGAGGCGCTGTCGGGCGCCCGCGTGAGGGTGATCCCCGACCGTATCGAGACCGGCACCTATGCGATGGCGGTGGCGATGACCGGCGGCGACGTCGTGCTGGAAGGCGCCCGGCCCGACCTGTTGCAGACGGCGCTCGACATCATTTCGCAGACCGGCGCCGAGATCACGCAGACCAATTCCGGCATCCGCGTCAGGCGCAACGGCGCCGGCATTTCGCCGGTCGACGTGACGACGGCGCCCTTCCCGGCTTTCCCGACCGATCTGCAGGCGCAGTTCATGGGCCTGATGACGATGGCCAAGGGCAAGTCGCGCATCACCGAGACGATCTTCGAAAACCGCTTCATGCACGTCCAGGAACTCGCCCGGCTCGGCGCCCACATCACGCTGTCCGGCCAGACGGCGATTGTCGACGGCGTAGCGAAGCTGAAGGGCGCGCCAGTCATGGCGACCGATCTTCGGGCCTCGGTGTCGCTGGTCATTGCCGGCCTTGCTGCCGAAGGCGAAACCACGGTCAACCGCGTCTATCATCTCGACCGCGGCTTCGAGCGGCTGGAGGAAAAGCTGTCCGGCTGCGGCGCGGAAATCGAGCGCATTTCGGGGTAATGATAGCAGGCTCAGGTCGGCGCTGCCCCTCACCTGCCTGCCGGCATCTTCTCGCCGTATAGGGACGGGGAGTAGGACCGCCTCGCGAAGGATTTCGCCAATCTCCGGCGTTGCGGAGAGGGTGCCGAGGTTGCGGCCAGCCCCTACACCCGTCCCTATACGGGAGAAGGTCCCGGCAGGAGGATGAGGGGCGGCGCCGACCGGAGCGATTGCCTGGCCAAGACCTCCGGCGCGGTTGCACGAGCCGGAAAGACCGCCTAACAGAAGGTCGAATAATCAACTCGCAGGTGCGAATTCCGCATGAATGGCCTCAAGCTTGTCGCGCTCGACGATCAGGATCTGAGCATCATCTCGGCGCATGTCCAGGATGCCGTCATGAAGGTCAGCGATCTCGAATACCTGCCTTCTGTAAAGCGCTTCGTGCTGACCATGAACCGCTTCGTGTGGGAGGCGAAATCCGGCTTCTTGCGCCAGCACAATGAGCGGCGGCAGGCCGTGCTGCATTTCGACCGGGTGCTCGGCGCCAAGACCGGCGGCATTGCCCGCGACAAGCCGGACGAAGTGCTGTCGTTGCTGGCGATCAGCTTTCTCGCGCTCGACAAGCCGGCCGGCATCGTCGAGCTGATCTTTTCGGGCGGCGGCGCGATCATGCTCGATGTCGAATGCATCGAGGCGCGGCTTGCCGATGTCGGCGGCGCCTGGGAAGCGACGTCGCGCCCGGTCCACAGGGTCTGATGTGATGGCCATCACGCTTCGCCAGTCCGACGCCGATTTCGAGCAGCGCTTTGCCGCGTTCCTGCTGACCAAGCGGGAAGTCTCGGCCGATGTCGACGCCGTGGTGCGCGAGATCATCGCCAAGGTGCGTGCCGAGGGCGACGCGGCGCTGGTCGGGTACACGCAGAAATTCGGCGGCGGCGACCTGGCCAGGCTCGGCATCGCCGTCTCCAGGGACGACATTGCCAAGGCTTACGAGGCCGCCGATCCGCAGACGGTCGAGGCGCTGAAATTCGCGCGCGAGCGCATCCGCGCTCATCACCAGCGGCAGCTGCCGCAGGACGACCGCTACACCGATGCCGCCGGCGTCGAGCTCGGCTCGCGCTGGACGGCAATCGAGGCCGTCGGGCTCTACGTGCCGGGCGGCACGGCGAGCTATCCGAGCTCGGTGCTGATGAACGCGGTACCGGCCAAGGTCGCCGGCGTCGAGCGCATCGCCATGGTGGTGCCGGCCTCCGGCGGCGAGGTGCCGCCGCTGGTGCTGGTGGCAGCCGACCTTGCCGGTGTCTCCGAAATCTACCGCGTTGGTGGCGCCCAGGCGATCGCGGCCCTTGCCTATGGTACCGAAACGATAAAGCCCGTCGCCAAGATCGTCGGCCCCGGCAATGCCTATGTCGCGGCGGCCAAGCGCCAGGTGTTCGGCACGGTGGGCATCGACATGATCGCCGGGCCGTCGGAAGTGCTGATTGTCGCCGACGGCAGCAACGATCCGGACTGGATCGCCGCCGACCTGCTCGCCCAGGCCGAACACGACGTGTCGGCGCAGTCGATCCTGATCACCGACGACCGTGCCTTTGGCGTAGCGGTCGAACAGGCGGTGGAGCGGCAGTTGCAGAACCTGCCGCGCGGAGAAACGGCGGCGGCGAGCTGGCGCGATTTTGGCGCCATAGTCCTGGTGCCGACGATCGAGGCAGCACTGCCGCTGGTCGACCGCATCGCGGCCGAACATGTCGAGCTTGCCATCGACGACCCAGAGGCCTTCCTGGCGCGGATGCGCAATGCCGGTGCGGTGTTTCTCGGCCGTCATACGCCGGAAGCCATCGGCGACTATGTCGCCGGCTCCAACCACGTGCTGCCGACGGCGCGCTCGGCGCGCTTTTCGTCCGGGCTTTCGGTGCTCGATTTCGTCAAGCGCACCTCGGTCCTGAAGCTCGGGCCGGAGCAGTTGCGGGCGCTGGCGCCGGCGGCGATCACGCTCGCCAAGGCGGAAGGGCTCGATGCACATGGACGCTCCGTCGGCATTCGGCTGAACATGTAGAAATGTCCGACTACGACCAAACCCGCGCCAGGCTGATCGATGTCGAGCTCGACGAGACGATCGGCCGCTCGACGCCCGATGTCGAGCATGAGCGGGCGGTGGCGATCTTCGACCTGATCGAGGAGAACCGCTTCCAGCCGGTCAATGACGACGGCGCCGGCCCGTACCGGCTGAAACTGTCGCTGGCCGAATCCCGGCTGGTGTTTGCGGTGGCGCGCGAGGACGGCGCAGCCGTGGTCACCCACATCCTGTCGCTGACGCCGCTTCGGCGCATCGTCAAGGATTACTACATGATCTGCGAAAGCTATTACGATGCCATCCGCACCGCGACACCCAGCCACATCGAGGCGATCGACATGGGCCGGCGCGGCCTGCACAATGAAGGCTCGCAGACGCTGATGGACCGGCTTGCCGGCAAGATCGAGATTGACTTCGACACGGCGCGCCGGCTGTTCACGCTGGTTTGCGTGCTGCACTGGCGAGGCTGAACTGGCCGCCCCGCTGCCCCGCCCGATCCTGCCCCGCTCGATCCTGTTTGTCTGCGGTATGAACGCCGTGCGCTCGCCGATGGCCGAATTGCTGGCGCGCAAGGTGCTTCCGCCCACCACCTTCGTCGCCTCGGCCGGGGTGCGCGGCGGCGAACGCGATCCGTTCGTCGATGCCGTGCTGGCCGAAGAAGGGCTGTCGCTGGGCGAACGGCACCCGAGAACGATGGACGACCTCGAGGACGACTATTTCGACCTGATCGTGACGCTGGCGCCGGAAGCTCACCACACCGCGCTCGAGCTCACCCGCTCGCTGGCCGTCGAGGTCGAGTATTGGCCTATGCCCGACCCGACCGGCGTCAGCGGCACGCGCGAGCAGATCATGGCCGCCTACCGCGACGTGCGCGAGCGGCTGAAGGCGCGGATCGGCCGCCGTTTTCTCGGCACCGGGGCTGAAAACGCCGCGGATTAAGCATGTTCACAAGCGGACGTTTATCATATAGGTTCCGCGCAACTTTCCGGCCGGGGCGCTGGAAGTACCCATCCAAGCAAAGGTATCGAATGCCGAAGGAAGAAGTCCTCGAGTTTCCGGGTGTCGTGACGGAACTGCTGCCCAACGCGATGTTCAGGGTCAAGCTCGAAAACGAACATGAAATCATCGCCCATACGGCCGGCCGCATGCGCAAGAACCGCATCCGCGTTTTGACCGGCGACAAGGTCCTGGTCGAGATGACGCCCTACGACCTGACCAAGGGCCGCATCACCTACCGCTTCAAGTAAGTTCAAGAACCCGGCCGGGATCGCGATGGGCATTTTGCAGAAGCTCGTGCTTGCCTCGGGTTCGCCGCGCCGGATCGAGCTGCTGCAGCAGGCCGGCATCGAGCCGGACCGTGTGCTGCCGGCCGATGTCGACGAGACGCCGCTGCGCGCCGAACACCCGCGCTCGCTGGCCAAGCGCCTGGCAACACAAAAGGCCGAGAAGGCGCTGGCTTCGCTGAAGACCGAAGCCGACTACCTGCCGAGCTTCGTGCTGGCCGCCGACACGGTGGTTGCCGTCGGGCGGCGCATCCTGCCCAAGGCCGAGACGCTCGACGACGCCGCCAACTGCCTCGGGCTTTTGTCCGGCCGTTCGCACCGGGTCTATTCCGGCATCTGCCTGATCACGCCGGGCGGCAAGCAGCGCTTGCGGCTGGTCGAGACCAGGGTGCGTTTCAAGCGGCTGCCGCGCGAGGAGATCGAGGCCTACATCGCATCGGGAGAATGGCGCGGCAAGGCCGGCGGCTATGGCGTCCAGGGGCTCGCCGGCGCCTTCGTCGTCAAGCTTGTCGGCTCCTACACCAACGTCGTCGGCCTGCCGCTCTACGAGACGGTAGCGCTTTTGAGCGGCGAAGGGTTTAAGGTGCACGCCAACTGGCTGTCGGGTGCGCGGATATGAGCCCGGACGACAAGGTCACGCCATTGCGGCCCAAGCGGCCCTGCCCCGAATGCGGCAAGCCATCGGCGCGCGAAACCTACCCGTTCTGCTCGACGCGCTGCAAGGACATCGACCTCAACCGCTGGCTGAAGGGGGTCTACGTCATCCCGGGACGCGACGACGAGGACGAGAACGACGACCAGAAATAGCGCCGTCCACCTGCGGTTTTCCACAGGCTTGGGACGGTTTCGCAGCCGCGATCGTGACCGATGATCGGCCTTGCGGACTGCCTGTCGTTTCGCGCCTGAAATCAATGTCCAGAACTTGTTCCATCCGGGCACTGTCGGACGGAACAGGTTCTGGCGTTTTGTTTGAGCATAATCTTTTCCGAAAACCGGATTCCACTTTTCGGGATCATGCTTTTTGTTTGAGCATGATCTTATCCGAAAACCGGATTCCACTTTTCGGGATCATGCTCTAAGCGCTGGACAGGCCGAATTCCCGTGCTATAACCCACGCGCTTTCAAGGGGTGCCGACGGCGCTTTCATGAACCCGGTGTGCAGATTGCCGCCCGCCGGAGCAGGCCCAGATAGCTCAGTTGGTAGAGCAGCGGACTGAAAATCCGCGTGTCGGTGGTTCGAATCCGCCTCTGGGCACCACTACTTCCTCATATAAAATCAACGGCTTGCGGTGTCGCCAACTTGGCGACTTACGGCATTTCATGTCGCGCCGTGTTGCGAACTGTTACCGTTGATTTTCAAGGGTTTCCTGCGACTGTCGGCAACTCCACGCGACATGAACGCGACATGAGCACGCGTAAAGCGCGCCGATGTTGCCGTCCGATCAATCGGCTGCTCGATGAGCGAGCACGGACTGTAGGAAGCGAAGCGAATGAGGTCTGGTATGACTTTTGTACGCGGGGCAAAGGCCATACCAGAGGATTCGGTCAGGCCGCCTCAACAGGGCGAACGATAGAGGTCAGCGACGAAGACGTCTCTCAATTCTGGGATGCGATAGGTGTCGCCGACCGCAAAAGGCAGATCCTCATCGCTGCATACACGCAATCCATGCCGAAATCCGCTGAGGAAGAGGCGCTTGAGGCGGATCAGCAGGATATTGCCGATGGCTTCGAGAGGCGGTTCGCCAGCGCTGAGCTAAGGCCCGAGCAAGCCGCTTTCAGACGTTCTCTCATGCGTTTCTATGGTTCGAGATGCGTGAGCACTGGTTACGAGAGGCTTACAGGCCGGCAGGTGCGGCATCGGGCCAAACCGGAGTTCATACGCAGGCATTACGAGGAATTCGCGTCCCGCAATCGGCAGGGAGATACTTGAACCTCAAGACGTCTGGAAATTACAGCGCGAACCCGCGTTGCGTTGCCGGAATCCCCCAATCTACGAAAGTACCTCGCGACGTCTGGATGCTTGCGATCGTCCTGCCTCAAAAGGGCAAGTGCATCGTTGGTCACCGGCGAGCGCCGTCGCCAAAGGCACTGATGAGCAGAGGCGAGCAGCGCTTTGTCCGATTGAGCCAAGCGAAGCGCAGCCAAAACCGACACTCGATACTTTCCTGCCATAGCTTCAACAAAGACCAGCCTCATGGCAAATGCTCGGTTTCAAATTTCATGTGCCCGCCGGCTTTACCGCTTTCTGGCAACCACCAGGAAATTCTGCGCAAGCTCCGCCGGAATCCTGGCACTTGCGCAGATCCTTTCAAACGGCACGATCAATATTTCGCAGAGTCTTGGCAGCAATTTCCCGGGTCGCGGCAAAAAACCGTACCCAACTATCCGCTCGACAATAAAGCCATTTGCAATGAGCGTCTGCTCGTATCCTTTAATGCTCAAAGTGTGGCGGACTGTCCCTCCTGCATAACGGTTCAGAATGCGGCAGACCAGCCCTATTGGCGAGGTCGCATTCATGTGGATATTCGAGATTAGCAATCCACCTTCGTTCAAATGCGCGCTGATGGCCGACAGTGCATCCTTCCTGAGCTCATCTTCAGCATTGAGGAAGAATCTGAATGCCGTGACCACGTCGAACCTTTCGGCAAGCGGAGAGAGCGTAATATCAGCGCGGACCAATTTCACGTTCTTCGGAACCCGTGCGCTAGCCAGCATAGATTGGGAGATGTCAACGCCGACGACTTCACCAAAAAATTGAGCTGCGATATTTGCTATGCGGCCTGTGCCGCATGCGAAGTCCAGGCATTTCCGGTTCGGCCCGCCGACAGGCAGGAGAATACGTTCGACCAAGGGCTTTTCGATACCCGACCACAGAGCTGCATAGTAGCCGGACCGGAACGTGTCGGAGTAATGGGCACCGTACCCATCCGTCTGGTGGCTTGCTCGGTAATCCCGACGAGCGGGTGCACGGTTCTCATGGACGCTGCCTAACGGTCGCCGCTGCGCCCGCAGAAATCTGCGAATGCCAACGAACGATCTCACCGTGAGCACCATGCAACTCGCGCCTCTAGTCTGGCCCGACGCATGCCGTCGCGGGCAATCCGTGCCCCACGATGCGCGCGACGACCTGTTCGAAATTGCGTGGGTCGAGGCCGTCGACACGCATCAGCGGCCATTTGTCTTGCAGGCATTGGCCGATCTCCCTCGCTATATCCGCTTGCTTCAGGCCCCTGACCACTCCGACTTCGAGAAGGCGCTCGAGGTACGGCTGCCGCGCATACCGCTCAATGAGGCGGTGGCGCAGCGTTTCCCCGGGCGCGTCGACTTGAATGAGGAGATCCGGTCGCGGCAGGAACGTCATGCAATTACGAACCATGTCGATACTTGGATTTCGTGCCAACAGGACGAGCGCACACAACGCCTGAACGATGCCCTCTTCGAAAATGAAGTACCCTTCTGAGGCCTGCGCCGTATTCCAGGCTTCGAAGAGCAAAACGACGTCGATCTTCAGACGCAACGCCCATATTCGACTTTTTGGAGGGATCGATGCCAAAAGCCGCGCAGCGGCCCCCTCGCTCGGCGGGGTCGAGAACAAGACCGGACTCGCGGTGGCGAGCTTGTGCACCAGACGCTGGATGCCATGGCGTGTCTCCGGGCCTTCATCCTCGACCGAATCGACTTCGCTGCCGAAAGACACAAAATCAATCCGGCGATAGCCATTGACTGTCTTCACACGGATGTCGCGTTTCGCCAGCTCACGGCAAAGGGCGCGGAGAAGGGTCGTCTTGCCTGCACCAGGCGGACCGAACAACTCGATGATCATGTAGGGATCTCCCGAACAGGAAGCACAAAGATCGGATGAAGCGAGCTCGCCCGCTCCGGCGGTGTGGCGAGCGTAAACACTCTGGCATCCGCCTGGCCGAGTTGACCCCGCTCGCTGGCATCCTGCTGACGCCGCAAAAAGATTTGGAGGAGATGCGATGCGGCGGGAACTGCCTTTCCATGACGTGCAGTCCCGCCTGTTGAGCCGCGACAGCGTTGCCGGTTGACTTGAGAACTTGCAATTGCTTCTCGATCGCCTGCGCTTGCGGCTGGTTGACACGCCTGTCGCTGTCGAACTGGCTCGTCGCCCGTGCCATCTCCTGATCGATCGAGCGCCCCACGGTTGCCCGTTGGTCGACGTCGGTCGTCGTGGCTTCCAGGCGTGCGAGCCTCGACGACGCCGACCCCGCCGCCTGCGCCAACACCTCCGTCGTCGCGCCGCTTGCGCCCATAGGAACATGGACCTCAGAAAGTCTCTAAATTGCCTGGTGATCGGAGCTTACTAGGAGTGCCGAACCATACCATCATCCATCTGAATGACTGTCGGCACCACGGCACGCGTGTTTGGACGCTGAACAGGGCAACGAGTTCAGGCCGAGCGGGCGCTTTTGGCTTGACGCGACACAAACGCGACATTCGGCCTAAAATCTGAACAATATCAATCACCGACAGCGGACTGAAAATCCGCATGTCGGTGGTTCGAATCCGCCTCTGGGCACCATTTTTCCCTGTACGGCCCGGAGACATGGGTAACAGTTTGTACCTAAGACATGGGTGACAACCTCGCGCCGATCGGATTGTCGATGGCGTGCAAGAATTATCTGGACCATGGCGCCAGCGCTCCTGCTCGCCGGCCAAATGTCGATGAAGAGCATCTTCGGCATCTTGGATCCCGCTCTGGCCATAACCGGTCTACAGACCGAGGGCGCAGCCGTCCTTGCGCGGTTCAGAACCGCCCAGCAGGGTCCCGTTTGCCCAATCGATGCGAATGGCCTGCGCACCGCCGATCGGGTCCGTGGCGGGAATGATTTCGAAACCGCGTCGGCTAAGTTCAGCTACGGTTTCGCCAGCGAGCCCGTGTTCGGCCTGGACGTTCATGGTGCCGCTGACGGGGGCGACCCGCGGCAGATCAATTGCCTCCTGCAGATCCATCCCGAAGTCGAGCACCTTCGTCAGCAGGTGCGCGTGGCCCATTGCCTGGTAGTAGCCACCCATAACGCCGAAAGGCATTTCTGCCCGGCCGTCTCTCGCAAGCATCCCGGGTATGATGGTATGCAAAGGTCGCTTGTTCGGCGCCACTGCATTGGGGTGCTTGGGGTCAAGCGAAAAGCTTTGCCCGCGATTGTGCAAGACGACACCGGAGCGTGGCGAGACCAGGCCCGAGCCAAAGCTGTCGAAGACCGAGTTGATGAAACTGACCGCATTGCGATCCTTGTCGACAACGGAAATATAGGCCGTGTCGCTGTGCAGCGGCATATCGAACGCCGGCAGGTCCGCGCGGGCGCGCTTTAGGTCAATCATGCCGGCCAGACGATCGGCCCAGGCATTCGACAACATGTCGGCCACCGGGACCTCGGACGCATCAGGATCGGCGACGAGCAGGTCACGCGCGGCGTAAGCGAGGCGTGTTGCTTCGATTTCCAGGTGAAGCCGGTCCGCGGATTGCGGGTCGCCGTGCGCTTCGAAGCGCGAGAGGATGTTTAGAATGAGCAGCGCGATCACACCCTGGCCATTCGGCGGACATTCGAACACATCGCAGCCTCGGAACGCCGTGCTGATCGGGGTCACGTATTCGCCTGTTGCCGAGGCGAAATCTTCGAGTGTGTGCAATCCGCCGAGCCCACGAAGATAGGCGACCATGTCGTCGGCCACAGGGCCAGTGTAGAAGGCCTCTCGTCCCTTCTTGGCGATCAGCCGCAGCGTTGCAGCCAGCTCAGGCTGGCGATGCACTTCGCCAACGCCTGGCGCGCGGCCGTTTGGCAGGAAAATCCGTTTCGCGGCTACATCGGAGGCCAGAAGTTCTTCTTCCAACGCCCAGTCACGATGGACCCGCGGTGAAATGGCGTAGCCTTCCTCGGCGAAGCGTATAGCAGGGGCCAGGATTTGATCGAAGGGCATATGCCCGTGATCAGCGTGCAATCTGGTCCAGGCATCGATCGCTCCCGGGATGGTGACGGAGCCAGGAGAATTGCGGGCCACCTCCGCCATGCCACGTTCGAGGAACCAGTCAATTGTGAGGGCGGCGGGTGTCCTGCCCGATCCGTTGTAGGCGATGACTTCGCCGGATCCGTTTCGCGACAGAAGAGCGAAGCAGTCGCCCCCGATGCCGGTCGAGGCTGGCTCGACGACACATTGCACCGCGCAGGCTGCGATGGCGGCATCCATGGCGTTGCCGCCGGCCGCCATGATCTCCACCGCCGTCAGGGTCGCCGACGGATGAGAGGTGGCGGCCATGGCCTCGCGTGAAACGACGACCGAGCGCGTTGGTTTCTCAAAATTTCGCATGCTATGCCCTTCTGATCGTGCTCAAGAGGCGGCGTCGCTCATCGTCGAGGGGCGGTGCCGCAGATGCCGTGACATCCAGTATTCGAGTGCCGCCAAGGCACGGATGATCGCGAAGTTCAAAGTGAGATAAATGGCGCCCGCGCAGATGAAGACTTCAAAGGCGCGGTAGGTCTGGGAGATCAATCCCTGGGCAATTCCAGTCACCTCCATCAAGGTCACGATGGAAGCCAGAGACGTGCCCTTGATCATCAGGATGATTTCATTGCCGTAACTCGGCAGCGCCTGGCGAAAGGCCAGCGGCAGGATAACGTGCCGATAGGTCAAATAAGTGGACAGGCCGACAGACCGGGCCGCCTCGACAAGGCCGCGTGGCACCGATTGAATCGCGCCGCGGAGGATTTCGCTGCCATAGGCGGTGGTGTTGAGTGTCAGCGCGATGATTGCGCACCAGTAGGGTTCGCGGAAAACGGCCCATAATCCAATTGCCGACAGTTGGTGCCGGAACTGACCAAGGCCATAATAGGTCAGAAAAATCTGCACCAGCAGAGGCGTGCCCCTGAACACGGCAACGAAGCCACGGATCGGCAAGACGACGAAGGGCGATTCCGATTGCTGGGCAAGCGCCAATGTGACGGCAAGAACGAAGCCGGCAACGATGGAAGTCAGGGCCAGTTCCATCGTGAGCGGCAGGCCGGCGAGTAGCTTCGGCAGGATTTCGAGGAAAAAACCGAAATCTATCATGCCGACCGGACGCGCCACGGCGCCTTCCGTTCCAGACGGTAAAAGGCGTGGCCCGTGACGGAAGCGATAGCCAGATAGAGCAAGGCTGCAGCAATGTAGAAGATAAACGGTTCACGGGTCGAACCTGCAGCGATCTGTGCCTGGCGCATCAGTTCAACGAGGCCTATTACCGATATCAGCGAGGAGTCCTTCAGAACCAACTGCCACACATTGCCGAGACCTGGCAGCGCGTATCTCAGGAGCTGGGGAAAAATAACCTGTCGCAGCCGCTGCAGCCGGTTGAGACCAAGCGCGCAAGCGGCATCGTGCTGTCCCTGGTCGATGGCGAGGTAAGCCCCTCGATAGACCTCGGCTTGATAGGCGCCCGAGATGATCGCGATAGCCAAGGTTCCAGTGGCAAAGGCCGGAACGCCGACGAATCCGGACCCGCCCAGGCTATGACCAAGCGAGGTCAGGGCGACGCTTCCTCCATAGTAAAGCAGATAAATGGTCAGAAGGTCGGGCACGCCCCTGAAAACCGTGCAATAGCCAAGGGCCAAGAACCTCAATACCTTGGAGTTGCGGAGACGCCCGGCCGCTGCCAGCCCGCCAAAGACAGCGCCAAGCGCAAAGCCCAGCACAGACAGGAGCACTGTGACCGAGGCCGCCATGAGAAGAGCAGCCCCCCAACCTCCGTGCTGGAAACCAAGCAGCCGGAATGCGTCAACCATTGATACCCCCGGCATTGATACCCCCGGCAGGACGAACGGCTCAGCTCCGGAACGTGGTCAGGAATGGCCGTTCGCCGGCAAGCGCTTACTTGACTGGAGTGACGTCGCTCTTGAGCCATTTAAGCGACAGGGTTTTGATCGTGCCGTCGGCGGTCGCGGCGTCGATGGCGCCGTTGAGCATGTCTTTCAGCTTGGTGTCCTCTTTGCGGATACCGGCCCCGGAGCCAAGACCGAAGAGACCCCCGACAAATCCTGGTCCTGCAAGCGTATAATCGCTGAACTCCGGCTTGCTCAGCGTGGCGGCCAGCGCTGTCTGTTGCGCGAAGAGCGCGTCGATGCGACCCGCGGCAAGATCGAGATCGTGTTGCTCGGTGGTCTTGTATTCGCGAATCTCGGCGACGTCCGAGAAGTATTTTTTCACAAATTCCAGGTTCGCCGTTGCAGCCTGAACTCCAATGATCTTTCCCTTCAGCAATGGCTTGAGCCGGTCGATTGCCGCCTGCGCAGAGGGTTCATTCTCCAGCTTCAACCGCTCGTTGGAGATGCCGAGCTTGCCCAGTTCGCTATCCTTGGCGACCGCGAAACCTGAGGGATCCACCGCATATGGCTGGGTAAAGTCAATGATCTTCAGACGTTTTTCAGTGATGAACATGCTCGCCATGATCACGTCGAACTTGCCGACGGTCAGCGCGGGGATCATGCCGTCCCAGTCCTGTGCGACGATCTTGCACTCGATCTTCATTCGCCCGCACAGATCATTGGCGAGATCGACTTCGAAGCCGTCCAGCTTGCCGTCGGCTGTTGTGAAATTCCAGGGCGCGTAGGCTCCTTCGGTGGCAATGGTAATTGCCTTTGGTGTTTCTTGTGCAACGGCGGCCTGGACCAGGCCGAACAGGACCGACGCAATGGCTGCGATGCGGCTAATTTTCATATCATTCTCCTCTTTTTGCCGGTATGGCAGTTCCCTTTCGTCGTGCCGGATTATCTTCCGGCTTCAATGAGTTAGATGGTATTCCCTAGCGGCGGCCGGGACTTGCGAAGTTGGCCAGAAGCGGCGCCGTCTCGACGATATGATCCCGCATGACGATCTCAGCCTTGCCGGCATCACCTGACCGCAGCACGTCGATCAGGATCTCGTGCTCGGCACGCGCGCTGGCGGGTTTGTCGACATAGTCGAACCAGATGCGCAGGTAGGGCTCGATCACGACGTGCAGGCTGGCGATCTGCCGGACCAGCTTGGGTCTGTTGCTCAATTGGCAAATCTGCAAATGGAAGGCCTGATGGCGCACGACCCAGTCGCTGCTGCCGGTCTGGCTGGCGCGCTCCATCCGGTCAAGCTGGCGTTCCAGTTCTTCAAGCACTTCGACATCGATGTGCGGCATGGCAAGCCTCACCGCCAGCCCTTCGAGCACCGAGCGTATTTCAAATGTTTCGTAGATCTCATCGAGGGTAAGCCCAGCGACGATGCAGCCACGGTTCGGGCGAATGACCACAAGACCTTCCGCGGCCAGTTGGCGGAATGCTTCGCGAACCGGCATGCGGCTCATGCCGATTTCCGTCGCGATCTCTTCCGGGATCAGCCGGTCCCCGGCCCGATAACGCCCCATCCTCAGGGCCCGCTGAATGTGGCGATAAGCTTCCTCCTCGGCGGTCGTGATGCCCAACGGCTCGATTGCGTCAGCTGCCATGTCCCTGGTCCGATCAGAGCGTATCTGTGTATCCACTTATCCAGTTGTCGAAACCTGTGTCAAGCACCGATGCTTGGGCGCTTTAGAATTTCTCTTGTGAGAATAAGCACTTGGTAGGGGAAATCGGGCTAAGCACACTGTGATCAGCTAAGCCGCTGATCGGCCTACTTTTCAACATCCGGCAAAAAGGCCCGCCGCTCCATTTGCGAAGCGGCGAGGCCCCATATTCGGGGACGATTGCCGGGATTCCCCGGCATTGCCTACAGTGCAATTCAGGTGCCAGAATTGTTGACCCAAAACGGGTCACCGCACCGGAGGCGCGAGCGCGGACCTTCCGCGATCACGCTACTGCCGCGCATTGCCGTTCCTGCTATGTTACTTTGCGGCGGACGTAATTTTTCCGCCTGGCCGGCGCCCCATCAGGCAACTTACCCCAACGCGCCCCCCAAGTGGCGCCGGCCATTTTCCCCTTATTGGGGCACGGGCGCGCCGATTCCGTTATGCGCTTTCGAGCTATGGCAATCCGCCGGCGAGCCGCTTTGTCCAGCCTGCAACCATCAGTCCGCACGCGATTCCCGCGCAGTCGGCCACCCAGTCGAATAAATCCGGGTCGCGCCCTATCAGTTGCACGGCCTGAAGCCCCTCGATCGCCGCACCCGTGAGAACGAGGAGTACGATCAGCTTCGCCTTGCGTTCCGGCCAGCCGAGACTTCCGAGAGCCGCCAGGACGACGAAGGCGGCGGCGTGATTGAGCTTGTCGTGATCAAACGTGAAAGCCAGGCCAAGACCCTGCAAGAGCCGCTCCGGCAGAAGGGCGAACAGCAGAACGCCGGCAAACGCGGCCGGAAAGGCAATCCTTGCCACGATCTGATAAGAATCCAGGCGCAACAAGGGTAGAATGGCCTTTCGTCCGAAATCTGCAGGGAATACCGCCGGCCGCCATAGTCGCGAGCGAGCGCGGCGTCCAATTTCCGCCGTCGGGGCGTCCGGTGCATCGTCAGAATGAATGAATGCCTCGGGTCAGCCGCTGGGCAGGCCGAACTGCTGGGGAGGGCTCTGCAATGGTGCGGCTTCCGCGATCACGCAATTACCTGCTGCGCCAGCGCGGCTACTATCTGGCTGCGGCGGACCTGATTTCCGCTTGGCCGGCGCTGCGTCAGGGCACCTTACCCCATGCCACACGAAGCGGCGCCGGCCAGAATTCCATCGATTGCGTGATGACCGACCCGCGTCAAAAAAGCCCGCCGCCCTGTCGGACGACGGGCTCCGTTGCCTGGGCGCCAGGGCGCCGCGGTAGCGACAGATGCTACTACTGCTCCCGCAGGTCTCCAATATGCTGCCGCCGAACGGCGTTGCGCATCGGCTAAACAAACGAAGCCCGCGCCTCTGGCGGAGGGCGCGGGCCGATCGGATTGCACCCGATCTGCAGCAGAATCCTGGGAGGTTCCCGCTGCTTAAGATAACAATTAGAGACTTCTAATGTTCCGTGCCAGGGGAAGATGCCGCTGCACCAGAAATCTGATGATGGACGGCGCGATGATGATCGAGCCGTCAGTTCGTGCGCAAGTCGATCTGGAAAATCCGCTCGTCGAAGTGCCGCGTTTCAACGGCAAAGGTCAAAGCCACTTCAAGGACCAGACCGCCACGGTCGTCCCGGACCTTGACTGCAATCCTGCGATGAGGAAGGCCATCCCTGGCCATCTCGGCCAATGTGCGAAGGGCTTCTTTCCTGACCAGCGGGAGATCGTCATATAACGTTCCCTGATCGTCGGAATAGACGATTCCGTCTTCATCGGAATCGAAGAAGTAGCGGGGCATTGCGCTTGGCCGAAGCGGCGGCATCCGGGCACGTTGTCGATAGCTGGCCTGATCTCGGCCGATCGCGATCAGTGCCTCTCCACCGTTGGCTTCGCCGCCAGCTCACTTGCGCTCGCGCAATGCCTTCACCGCCTGCGAGAGGATCATCCGGTCGCCGCCGGTCCTTTTGATCAGCTTGCTCACCTGGCTGGGCGAAACACCATTTTGCCGCGCGAAATGTTCGACCTCATAATATTCATCCGCCGAAACGCGATTGCGGTCGCTGAAGTCTCGCTTGCTCTTGTCGTCGGGCATTTCCGCTCTCCTCGCCCCTTCTCTTCGCTTCAGGGGGTCAACTTTGGTGCACGCAGCAATTTGAGGGTTCGCCCGCCACAAAGTGACGCGCGAACCCTTATCGGCGCAGGAAGGGACAGGGCTGCGCAGATGCCGGGTTCGATCGGAATGGAAACAGCCAGGATCGGTGCGAGCAACCGTCGACCTTTTCCATGGAATCCTCCCGGAACGTGCAGCCAGCAACGGCTAGGTGCCGCGGCGGTTCCGGATCACGCGGCAAACCCACCCTTTGCGCGCAAGGATCAGACTTAGGTCCTGCGGCAACACGTCGGTTGGTCCCTGCCGGGCGGGACCGAAGCCCCGTCGACGGAACGTTTTCAGCTGCCTTCCGTTCGAGTGAGCCTTGGCGCGAAGAGCGGACCGAGTTCGCAAAGGAGACGACCATGAGAATGCATCTTTCCACCGCGGTGGCGGGATTTTTGCTGCTGGCAGGCATCGGCGCCGCTGCGGCGCAAGACGTTGTCATCGAACCGCAGCAGGAAACGGTCATCAAGGAGTACGTGAAGAAGCAGCCGCTGGCCTCGGTGAAAATCCCTGGGGTGGAGCTCAATATCGGCTCAACGCTTCCCGATACCGTCGAGCTTCATGAAGTCCCCAGCGTCAAATACCGCTATGTCATCGTCGACAACCGCACCGTCGTCGTCGACCCAGGCACGCGCAAGATCGTCAAGATCATCGAGTGACGTGAAAGCTCGGGCAGTCGTCGCCGGCCGCTCGTAAATGAGCGGCGGGCGACGTATGCGTTAGGCGGTTCCTCGGCGTCGTCGCTCAGCAGGAACCCGCCGTACCGTCGAGGGCCGGGGGGCCTCACAGGCAGTTTCAATGCGAACAATCAGCAGACTTTTTGATTCCCATGACCAGGCGGCGCGTGCCGTCGAAGCACTTCAGGCGGCAGGAATTGCGCGCCACCAGATCAGTATCATCGGACCCTATGATGACGAAATCGGCGCCGTCTTGCGCGGTCCAGGCACCGGTGCCGCCCTTGGCGCGGCGGCGGGTTTGTTGGCCGGCCTCGGCGCCTTCGATATCCCCGGTATTGATCCCCTCGGCGCGGGATGGCTGGCATCGGCCCTCGTCGGTGCAGCCTTCGGCTGCGTTGCCGGCAGGCTTTTCGGGACATCGTCCGGTACCGGCAAGCAGCCAGGCCAGACGAATGCCGCACAAGGTGTGATCCTGGTGCTGGCGCATGTCGATGAAAGGCAGGCCGACTCCGCACAGGCGGTGCTTGGGGCTTCCGTTCAGGCAACGCGGTCTTTGGCCAGGGCGGCATGAAGATTCAGCTCGGGCAAAGCGCTTGACCAGGCCGCGCAGCGGGGCGGCGATCCAAGCGCGAATTCAAAAATCTCTGGCAAGCCGCCGCCAGAAAGTGTTGAACACCGTGCCGATCACATTCGGCGAGCGGTTGCGCTCGGCGAGGCTTGATGATTTGCTGTCGGTTTGCGGAGAACGAATAATGCATGAGCCTGTCGGTCAAGACGAATATGGGTCGACCAGCCCGTTCGATCCGGACGATCTGTCGAGGTTGAACGCAATCGGCCCGAGCGCCGGCAGCAACGATTTCGAAAAATACGCAGTCGCCGTGATCATCGTGTTCGGCGCCCTGATCATCGGTGGCCTGATGGCTGCCGGCTTGAGCTTCGGGCGCCGCAGCACCTTCTTTTTCGCGCTTGGTGGCGCCACTGCAGCATGGATATCCGGCAATGCGCTTCTGCTCGACCGGCCGCGCATCTACGCGCTGTTCGTCGGCATCGCGGCGCTGATGCTGATTGCGTCGACAATCGCGCTGGTCACCTGAAGCAAGGCGCAATCTTCTTGTTGACCATGATCTTATCCGAAAACCGGTTCCCACTTTTTGGGGTTTAATACCCGATAGCCTTGCCGGCTGCGGCGCGGCTGTCGATGGCGCCATTGTAGCGGGCGCCGCCACCCTTCTCGATTTCCGCCAGGCTCTTGCCGCCGACCAGGATGCCGGCCGCCTGGCCCCAGGTCGTGTCGGCAAGATCGAGGCGGTAGCCCATGCCGGTAAGCAGCTTTTCGGTATCGGGCGACAGGCCGAAGGGTTCGATATAGACCGTGTCAGGCAGCCACTGGTGATGGATGCGCGGTGCGTCGATGGCCTCCTGGATGTTCATGCCGTGATCGACGACGTTGACGATCGCCTCCAGCGTGATGGTGATGATGCGTGAACCGCCGGGGCTGCCGATGACCATGAACGGCTTGCCGTCTTTGGCGAGGATGGTGGGGCTCATCGACGACAGCGGCGTCTTTTTCGGCGCAATCGCATTCGCCTCGCCCTGGACGAGGCCATAGAGATTGGGCACGCCGGGTTTCTGGGTGAAATCGTCCATCTCGTTGTTGAGCAGGATGCCGGTGCCGGCGGCGACAACGCCGGCGCCGAAAGAGCCGTTCAGCGTGTAGGTTACCGCGACGGCATTGCCGTCATTGTCGATGATCGAAAAATGCGTCGTCTCGTTGCTCTCGCCAAAGCCCTTCGGCATCAATTCCTGCGAGACGCCGGCCCGGAACGGATCGATCTTTTCGCGAATTTCCCTGGCGTAATTCTTGTCGAGCAGTTTTGCGACCGGATTGTCGATGAAGCCGGGATCGCCGAGCGCCGAATTGCGGTCGACATAGGCGTGGCGCATCGCCTCGACCATGACGTGAACCGTCTCGGCCGAACCGGCGCCGAGATAGGACAACGGATAGAACTCAAGCACGTTGAGGATCTCGCAGATGATGACGCCGCCGGAGCTCGGCGGCGGCGAGGAAATGATCTCGTAGCCGCGGTAATTGCAGGTCGCCGGCTTGAGCTCGCGCACCGCATAGTTTTCGAAATCAGCCCTGGCCAGAATGCCGCCCTTCTCGCCACTCGCCTTGACGATGGCGTCGGCGGTCGCGCCTTTGTAGAAGGCATCCGCCCCGCGTTCGGAAATGGCGGCAAGCGAAGCCGCGAGATCGGGCTGAACAAGGCGCTCGCCGACAGCATAAGGCTTGCCGTCCGGCTTGAGGAAAATGGCCGCCGCCGCTGGGTCCCTGGCCAACCGCTCCGCGCCGCCCTGGAGCGAGGCCGCATCGCCCTGCTCCAGCACGAAGCCTTCTTTGGCAAAGCGGATGGCCGGCGCCAGCAAGTCCTGCCGCGACAGCGTGCCGTATTTCTCCCGCGCCATTTCGAAACCAGCGACCGAGCCCGGCACGCCGACCGCCAGATAGCCGTCGAGACTGGCGCCTTTTACCGGCTTGCCGTCCTTGTCGAGATACATGGTTTTGGTCGCGGCCAGCGGCGCGCGCTCGCGAAAATCGAGGAAGGTCGAGCGGCCGTCCTTGAAGCGGATGGTCATGAAGCCGCCACCGCCGATATTGCCGGCGGTCGGATAGACCACGGCCAGCGCATAGCCGACGGCGACGGCGGCATCGACCGCGTTGCCGCCCTGCTTCAGCACCTCGACGCCGACCTCAGACGCAAGGTGCTGGGCGGTCACCACCATGCCGTGCTCGCCCTTCGCCGGCTGCGGCGAGGCGGCATAGGCGAGGAAGGGTACGAAGGTCAGGGTGAGGGAAAGGCTTACGGCGATTAGGGTTCGGCGGGTGTTGTGCATGGCCGTCCTCCGAGGCGTGGGGTAGGCCTAGGAAACGCGCTTGGAGCGGTTGAGTCTACTGCGAAGATCGAAAGAATCGGGAGGGTTCGCACGCCTGTGCCGGTTCGCCTCGCAACCGCCGTTGCAATCTTCGGCGACTGCAACGGCATGGATCCTAGGGTCTCCGCGACGTCGCTTCGCTCCTGCTCCGCCCTAGGATGACGAAGGGAGGGAGGGATCGGCTAATCCCGAAAGTTTGCGATTTGCCAGCAGCCGCCAGCCTGCAACGTTTGCCATTGCCATCAGCCGCCAATCCCCAACATCTGCGATTAGCTGTAGGCCCTCACGCCTTCGTCATCCTAGGGCGGAGCAGGAGCGAAGCGACGTCGCGGAGACCCTAGGATCCATGCCGTTACTTCTGAGCGCCGCAGCGTTGGAAACAAGGCCACGCTTCATCGCGGCTCCCAGAATTTTCACGTTACAGCAATTTTGTTCTTGCTTTGTGCCGGCAGCTATGCTACTAATTTGAGTGTGGTGCTAATTGGCTCCAACGACCCGCCCTTCGTGGCGGGTTTTTCATTTTCACCCCCAACATCAAACAATCCCGCCGCCGACGCTCGCCACCGCCGGCCGTTCGGCTGCGACCTTCGCTCGGTAGCCGGCGGCGCGGTAGGCGGCGACCGGATCGATGGCGCCGCCGGTCTTCAGCCGCGCCATGGCAAGGATCGGCTCGACGTCGGTGCGATAGGCTATCTTCAGCGTCTGCGTCGCCATCAGCGCGTCATTGGCGTCCTGGAAACCTTCGAGCGCCTTGCGGTCGACCAGCAGCGCCTGAGCATAGGCGCGCTGCACCTCAATTGCCGACAGCATCAGGCTTTCGATCGGGTCGGTGACGTTGTGGCTCTGGTCGAGCATGTGAGCCGGATCGAACCCTTCTGCACCTGAAAGCTCGGCATCGACCAGTTCATTGAAGACGAGGAACAGCCGGTAGGGATCGATCGAGCCGGCGTCGAGATCGTCGTCGCCGTATTTCGAATCGTTGAAATGGAAGCCGCCAAGTTTCTTGAACTGGATCAGTCGCGACACGATCATCTCGATGTTGACGTTGGGGGCGTGATGGCCAAGGTCGACCAGACAGAACGCCTTGTCGCCAAGCTCTTTGGCGATGATGTAGTTGGTGCCCCAATCCTGCACGACGGTCGAATAGAAGGCCGGCTCGTACATCTTGTGCTCGGTGAACAGTTTCCAGCCGTCCGGCAGTCCGGCATAGATCTCCTTCATCGCGTCGAGATAGCGCTCGAATGCCTTGGCGAAATTGACCTGGCCGGGAAAGTTCGAGCCGTCACCGATCCATACCGTCAGCGCTTTGGAGCCCAGCGTCCTGCCGATCTCGATGCATTCGAGATTGTGCTCGACCGCCTGCCGGCGTGTTGCTGCATCGGCATGCGACAGCGAGCCGAATTTATAGGAAAGTTTTTGGTCCCTGGCGTCGGAGAAGGTGTTGGAGTTGATGGCGTCGAAGCCGAGGCCGAAGCGGGATGCCGCCTGCTTCAGCCGGTTCGGATCGGCCTTGTCCCAGGGAATATGCAGCGAGACGGTCGGCGTCGCCTGCGTCAATTGCCGGATGACGGCGCAGTCCTCGATCTTGTCGAAAATGTCACGCGGCTCTCCGGCGCCGGGAAAGCGGGCAAAGCGGGTGCCGCCGGTGCCGACGCCCCAGGACGGGATGGCGACGGCGAATTTCTCGACCTTGTCGCGGATGGCGTCGATGGCGATGCCGCGGCGGTCGAGGCGCTCGCCGAGAGACTCGTAGTCGCGCTTGAGATTGGCGTTGCGCGCGGCATTGTCTTTCTCGACAACATCGGCGGAGATGATGGTTTCGGACACTAAAGTTTCCTCCCAAATGCGTTCGGTTGGCGCTGCCCCTCATCCGCCTGCCGGCACCTTCTCCCCGTATGGTGACGGGGAGAAGGGTAAAGCTCCGGCGTCGGCGCCAACCCTCAAACGACTGCTTATCGCGTAAAGCTCTGTGCGTTGCCGGCGTCGACGTTGATGATGTTGCCGGTCGATTTGGCCGACATATCGGAGGCGAAGAAATAGATCGCCTCGGCGATGTCTTCGGGGAACACCGACCGCTTCAGCATCGAACGCGAGCGGTAGTGCTCCTCGAGATCGTCGGTCGACATCTTGTAGGCGGCGGCGCGCTGTTCCTTCCATTCGCCGGTCCAGATCTTCGAGCCGCGCAGCACAGCGTCGGGGTTGACGACATTGACCCTGATCTGCGCTTCCGCGCCTTCCAGCGCCAGGCAGCGTGCCAGATGGATTTCGGCGGCCTTGGCAGTGCAATAGGCGGCGGCGTTTGGCGATGCGGCAAGCCCATTCTTGGAGGCGACGAAGACGACGTTGCCGCCGATCTTCTGCGCCCGAAACAGCCGGAACGCCTCCCGCGAAACCAGGAAATAGCCGGTCGACAGGATGTCCATGTTCTTGTTCCACAGCGTCAGCGTGGTGTCCTCGATCGGCGCCGAGGAGGCCAGGCCGGCATTGGAGACCAGAATATCGATGCCGCCGAATTCGACCGCCGTTTCGGCAAAGCCGGAGATCACCTGATCCTCGGACGTGACGTTGATGACTACGGGCCGCACGAAATCCTTGCCATAGGCCTTGGCAAGCTCGTCATTGGCGCTGGCAAGGGCTGCTTCGTCGATATCGGCCAGCACGACGCACGCGCCCTCGCGCAGCAGCCGGTTGGCGGTGGCCCGGCCGATGCCGCCGGCGCCGCCGGTGACCAGCGCAATCTGGCCGGCAAGAGCCTTTGGTTTCGGCAGGCGCTGCAGCTTTGCCTCTTCGAGCAGCCAGTATTCGATGTCGAAGGCTTCCTGGTCGGGCAGGCCGACATAGGTCGAGACCGTCGAGGCGCCGCGCATGACGTTGATGGCGTTGACGTAGAATTCGCCCGAAATGCGCGCCGTCGCCTTGTCGCCGGCGAAGGTGAACATGCCGACGCCCGGCATCAGATAGACCACCGCGTTAGGGTCGCGCACCGGAGGCGAGTCGGCGTGCTTGCAGCGGTCATAATAGGCCTGATAGCCGACGCGATACTCCGCCACATCATCGGCAAGACGGGCAATGACGGCATCGACGTCGGGATTTTGGGGGTCGAACTCGATGACCAGCGGCCGGATCTTGGTGCGCAGGAAGTGGTCCGGGCAGGACGTGCCGAGTGCCGCCAGCGGCCGCAAATCCCTGGAATTGACGAATTCGAGCACGGCAGGGGAATCGTCGAAATGGCCGAGCTTGTGGCTGTTCTCCGAGATCAGGCCACGGATCCTCGGCATCAGTTTTGCGGCCACGGCGCGACGCGCAGGCGCATCGAGGGATTTGACGACTTCGCCGCCGAAAATCGGCTTGCCATGGCTCTTGCGCTCGAACCAGTCGATCGCCTGGTTGATCACCGAGATCGTCGTCTCGTAGCATTCCTTCGGCGTGTCGCCCCAGCTGAACAGGCCATGACTGGCCAGTACGACACCCTTGGCTTCGGGGTTTTCGCGGCAGAATTTCTCCAGCCATAGGCCGAGCTCGAAGCCCGGACGTTTCCATGGCAGCCAGCCGATCGTGTCGCCGAAGATTTCCTTGGTCAGCGCCTGCGAATCCTTGGCGGCGGCAATGGCGATGATGGCATCGGGATGCATATGGTCGACATAGGGCTTCGGCACGAAGGCATGCAGCGGCGTGTCGATGGAAGCCGCGCGCGGGTTGAGGTTGAAGGTGCAATGGGGCAGATAGCCGACCATCTCGTCTTCATGTTCGAGGCCGCGATAGAGACCTTTCAGCGCGCGCAATTTGTCCATGTAGAGCGTGGCGAAGCCGTCGAGCTTGATCGAGGCGCTGTCGCCGCCCGAGCCCTTGACCCACAGCACTTCCACGCTCTCGCCGGTGAGCGGATCGTTTTGCCAGATCTTGGAGGAGGTGTTGCCGCCGCCATAATTGGTGACGCGCTTGTCGGAGCCAAGAACATTCGAGCGATAGACCAGACGTTCGGGCTCGCTCATTGCTTGCGCTTTTGCGTCATCCCAAAGATTGGCGAGGCGCGTGCCGGAGCGCTTGTCGAGCATAGGTATCCTCCCTTTGGGACACGCAAACGGCGCGGGTCCCTTTTGTACGAATTTCTACGCAAGCGGCGGTCTTGTCAATCACAAACGATCAACATCAATCATATTGCATTGCACAATGAAATTATCTGATCGGAAATGATTGACACTGCGCGCTTTGGGTGCCTAGATGCTCAGGCAGGGAGGAACCATGCACGAGAAAGAGCGCCACAGGATCATTCTGTCCGCCGTCCAGGAAAAGCCTGTGGTGACGGTGCAGGAGATGGTCGACCTGACGGAGTCGTCGGAGGCGACGATCCGGCGCGACATCGCGGCATTGCATGTGCAAAAACGGCTGCGCCGGGTGCGCGGCGGCGCCGAGGCGCTTTCGCCGCCGCAGTTCATCGGCCTTGCCGGCCGGCCCTTTTCCGTCAACGAGACCATCAACGCTTCGCAGAAGCGGGCAATCGCGCGGGAAGCCGTGGATCTGTGCAAGGACGGCGAGCCGATCATCATCAATGGCGGCACCACCACCTTCCAGATGGTGCATTTCCTGACCGGCCGCCGCATGCCGATCTTCACCAATTCCTTCCCGATCGCGGAGCACTTGCTCAGGCACTCCAAGAACACGGTGATGCTGTCGGGCGGCACCATCTACCGCGAGCAGAACATCATCCTGTCGCCGTTCGACAATGACGTGACGCGCAATTTCTACGCGCGCCGCATGTTCATGGGCGCGCAAGGGCTGGGGCCGCTCGGTCTTATGGAAGGCGACCCGCTGCTGATCCAGGCCGAGCAGAAACTGATCGACCAGGCAGACGAATTGGTGGTGCTGGTCGATTCCTCGAAGTTCCGCAAACGCTCGAGCCTGATCCTGTGCGGCCTGTCGCGCATCGCCACGGTGATCACCGACGACGCCATCGAGGATCGCGAAGCCAAGATGCTGGAGACCGCCGGCGTGACGCTGATCATCGCCCGCACAACGGCAACCAACAAGGAAGAATCTTCGCTGCAGGCCTGAGAACCACTCACGCCCGCAGCGGCGATGGAATGCAACGCTCAAGGGAGGATATTCGATGAGCTTTCTGAAGAAATTGATGGTTACGGCGGCGTTCTCCGCCGCCATGTTCGTGAATGCCGCCTACGCCGAAAACGTCAAGATCGCGCTGGTGGTGAAGTCGCTCGGCAACGGCTTCTTCGACGCCGCCAACAAGGGCGCCGAAGAGGCGGCCAAGGAGCTCGGCGATGTCGACATCATCTACACCGGCCCGACCAAGGCGACCGCCGAAGCGCAGATCGAAGTGGTCAATTCGCTGATCGCCCAGAAGGTCAATGCCATCGCCATTTCGGCGAACGACGCCGACGCGCTGGTGCCAGTGCTGAAGAAGGCGATGCAGCGCGGCATTACCGTCATCTCGTGGGATTCAGGCGTCGCGCCGGAAGGACGCCAGCTTCACCTCAACCCCTCCGATACCAACCTGATCGGTGAGACCATCATCAAGCTGGCCGCCGACTACCTGCCGGAAGGCGGCGATGTCGCCATCCTGTCGGCTTCTTCGACCGCGACCAACCAGAATGCCTGGATCGACGCGGCCAAGAAGGTGCTGCCGGAGAAGTTCCCCAAGATCAAGCTCGTCGCCACCGTCTATGGCGACGACGACTCGGCCAAGAGCACGGACGAAGCCAAGGGCCTGCTGAAGTCCTATCCGAACCTCAAGGCGATCATCGCACCGACCACGGTCGGCGTCGTTGCCGCCGCGCAGGTGGTGACCGACGAGGGCCTGATCGGCAAGGTCAACGTCACCGGCCTGGCGCTGCCGTCGGAGTTCAAAAAGTTCATCGACAATGGCGCCAGCCAGGCGGTTGCGCTGTGGAACCCGATCGATCTCGGCTACTCCGCCGTCTACCTCGCCCACGACCTGGCGGTGAAGAAGGAAGAGGCCAAGCCCGGTGCTACGCTGTCGATCGGCCGCGTCGGCAAGGTCACGCTCGACGACACCAACTCGGCTGCGATGGCTCCGCCATTCCAGTTCGACAAGTCGAACATCGAAAAGTTCTCCAAGATCTATTGATCCTGGAACCTTCGAAACGGTGCGGCGGGGCTCAGGTTCCGCCGCGCTTTCAAACGAACCTTGCTACAGGGCCTGATACGATTATGGACACGACAGCCCAGCACGAAGTGGCAAATGAAGCGCCTTTGTCATCCGGACCGCGCCTGACGCTGTCCGGCATCTCGAAAAGCTTTCCCGGCGTGCGGGCGCTGCACAATGTCGGCCTGTCGCTCTATCCCGGCCAGGTAACCGCGCTGATCGGCGAAAACGGTGCCGGCAAGTCGACGCTGGTCAAGATCATGACCGGCATCTACCAGCCGGATGCTGGCACGATCAGCATCGACGGCCAGCCGGTCACACTGCCCAGCGCCCACGCCGCGTTCGGGCACGGCATCACCGCCATCCACCAGGAAACCGTGCTGTTCGACGACCTGACGGTGGCCGAAAACATCTTCCTCGGCCATGCGCCGCGCACGCGTTTCAAAACCATCGACTGGCGCACCATGCGCAAGAATGCCCGCGAGGTGCTCGACACGATGGGCGCCGGCCATATCGACGCCGACGCCAGGCTGAAGGATCTCGGCATTGCCAACAAGCACCTGGTTGCGGTTGCCCGCGCCATGTCCATCGACGCGCGGATCGTCATCATGGACGAGCCGACGGCAGCGCTTTCGATGAAGGAGATCGAAGAGCTTTTCCTGCTGATCGAATTCCTCAAGAGCGACGGCAAGGCGATCCTGTTCATCAGCCACAAATTCGATGAGATCTACCGCATCGCCGACCGCTATACCGTGTTCCGCGACGGCGAGATGGTCGGCGAAGGCCTGATCAAGGACGCCGGCCAGAGCCAGATCGTGCGCATGATGGTCGGCCGCTCGGTCGATCACATCTTTCCGCAGCGCAAGGCCGAGATCGGCGCGCCGGTGCTGGCCGTCTCCGGCCTGTCGCACCCGACCGAGTTCGACGACATAGGCTTCGAGCTGCACAGGGGCGAAATCCTCGGCTTCTACGGCCTTGTCGGCGCCGGGCGCAGCGAGGTGATGCAGGCGATATCAGGCATCACCCGCACCAGCGGCGGCACGATCACGCTGGAGGGTAAGGCAATCGCGCCGAAATCGGCGGCGGATTCGATCTACGCCGGCATCGTCTATGTGCCGGAGGAGCGCGGCAAGCAAGGCGTGGTGATCGGCCTGCCGATCTTCCAGAATGTCTCGCTGCCCTCGCTCAAACGGACATCCAAATCCGGCATATTGCGGCTGGCCGAAGAGTTCGCGCTGGCTCGCTCCTATACCGAGCGGCTCGATCTGCGCGCCTCCTCGCTCAGCCAGGACGTCGGCACGCTGTCGGGCGGCAACCAGCAGAAGATCGTCATCGCCAAATGGCTGGCGACCGCGCCCAAGGTGATCATCCTGGACGAGCCGACCAAGGGCATCGACATCGGCTCGAAGGCGGCCGTGCACGGCTTCATGGCCGAGCTCGTCGCGCAAGGCCTGTCGGTGATCATGGTGTCGTCCGAATTGCCGGAAATCCTCGGCATGTCGGACCGCGTCGTGGTTATGCGCGAGGGCCGCATTGCCGCGGTCTACGACAATAAAGGGCTCGACGCCGAAACCTTGGTCCGGACGGCAGCGGGGATCGCGGCATGAAGGCTCTTCTCAAATACCGCGAGGTCTGGCTGCTGGCGGCAATCGTCGTGCTGATCGGGCTGATCTCCACGCGGTTTCCAGGTTTTTCCGATCCGGCCAACCTGCGCCAGGTGTTCAACGACACGTCGATCCTGATGATCCTGGCGCTCGGCCAGATGGTCGTCATCCTGACCCGCTCGATCGACCTGTCGATGGCTTCAAATCTCTGCTTCACCGGCATGGTGGTGGCAATGCTGAACGCCGCGCATCCGGCGATCCCGATCCCGCTGCTGATCGTCATCGCACTTCTGGTCGGCCTGGTGCTCGGCGCCATCAACGGCCTGCTGGTATGGCGGCTGAACATTCCCTCGATCGTGGTAACGCTCGGCACCCTCACCATCTACCGCGGTGCCACGTTCGTCATTTCAGGCGGCGCCTGGGTCAACGCCGACCAGATGAGCGCTGATTTCATCGGGTTGCAGCGCGCGGCTTTCCTCGGCATTCCGGTACTGTCGTGGATCGCCCTGCTGGTTATTGCGCTGTTCTTCCTCGTGATGACGCGCACCGCGCTCGGCCGCTCGATCTATGCCATCGGCGTCAACCCGACCGCATCGGTCTATGCCGGCATCGATGTCGGCCGGACGAAATTCATCGTCTTCTGCATCTCGGGGATGATCGGCGGCCTCTGCGGTTATCTCTGGATTTCGCGCTACGTCATCGCCTCGGTCGAGGTCGCCAACGGCTATGAGCTCAACATCATCGCCGCCTGCGTCATCGGCGGCATCTCGATCGCCGGCGGCATCGGCTCGGTCGGCGGCGCGGTGCTCGGCGCGCTGTTCCTCGGCATTATCTCCAACGCGCTGCCGGTCATCAATATCTCGCCCTTCTGGCAGATGGCGATTTCAGGCAGCGCCATCATCCTGGCCGTGGTGCTCAACGCGCGCGGCGAACGCCGGCAAGGCCGCATCATTCTCAAAAAGGCGGAAGCGGCATGACCGACACCCCTGCCCCACGCCACATTCCCGATCGGCTCGACAAGCCGCTGACGTCGGCGATCTTCTCATGGGAGGCGCTGCTGGTCGTCGTGGCGGTTGCCATCTTTGCCGTCAACAGCTTTGCCTCGCCCTACTTCCTCGACGCGTGGTCGCTGTCGGACCTGACCTTCAACTTTACGGAAAAGGCGCTGATCGCGCTGGCCATGGCGCTGCTGATCATCTCGGGCGAAATCGACCTGTCGGTGGCCGCCATCATCGCGCTGGCGTCAACAATGATGGGAATGGCGGTGCAGGCCGGCGCCGGCATGCCTGAACTGGTGGCAATCGGCCTCGTCGTCGGGCTCGGCTGCGGCGCCTTCAACGGACTGCTCGTCACCAGGCTCGGCTTGCCGTCGATCGTCGTCACCATCGGCACGATGAGCCTGTTTCGCGGCATTGCCTTCATCATCCTGGGCGACCAGGCCTACAAGGGCTATCCCGCGAGCTTCGCCTTCTTCGGCCAGGGCTATGTCTGGTGGGTGGTGTCGTTCGAACTGACGCTTTTCCTGGTCGCGGCAGTCGTCTACTGGTTCCTTCTGCACCGGACGAGCTTCGGCCGCCGGGTCTTTGCCATCGGCAACAACCCGGTCGCGGCGCAGTTTTCCGGCGTACGCGTCGGCCGTATCAAATTCATCCTGTTTTGCCTGACCGGCCTGATGGCGGGCATCGCCTCGGTGCTGATAACATCGCGGCTCGGCTCGACCCGGCCGTCCATCGCACAGGGCTACGAGCTGGAAGTCATCACCATGGTGGTGCTCGGCGGCGTCAGCATCCTGGGCGGCGCCGGCAGCATTCTGGGTGTGGTGCTGGCCGCCTTCATCATGGGACTGGTGACCTTCGGCCTCGGCCTGCTCAACGTGCCGGGGATCGTTATGTCGATCTTCATCGGCCTGCTGCTGATCATCGTTATCGCGCTGCCGATCCTGTGGCGGCGAGTGCGGCGGGAGCGCTTTGCCTGATGCCGGAGAAATACGCGTTCAAGATGAAGCTCAATCCGGGCATGAAGGCCGAATACAAGAGGCGCCACGACGACATCTGGCCGTCGCTGGTCGCGCTGCTCAAACAGGCCGGTATCTCCGATTACTCGATCCATCTCGACGAAGAGACCAACACCTTGTTCGGCGTGCTGTGGCGCCGTGACGACCACGGCATGGACGAATTGCCGAAGCATCCGGTGATGCAGCGTTGGTGGGCCGAGATGGCGGACATCATGGAGACCAAGCCGAACAACGAGCCGGTGGCGGTGCCGCTGGAAACAATGTTCCATATGGAATGACCCGCCACGTCGCCGTCATCGATATCGGCAAGACCAACGCCAAGGTGGCGCTGGTCGATCTTGCCGCAGCAAGCGAAGTCGCGCTGCGCAGGATGGTGAACGAGCCGGTTCGGCAAGGCCCGTACCCGCACCATGACGTCGAGCGGTTATGGGCGTTTATCCTTGGCAGCCTGGCCGAGATCGATCGCGAGCAGCGCATCGATGCGATATCGATCACCACCCATGGCGCTACGGGCGTGCTGGTCGACGCATCAGGCGAACTGGCGCTGCCGGTGCTCGACTACGAATTCGACGGGCCGGATGCCCTTGCCGGGGACTATGACACGATCCGTCCGGCGTTCTCCGAGACCGGCACGCCGCACCTGCCGGCCGGCCTCAATCTCGGCGCGCAGCTGTTCTGGCAGCAGAAGCGCTTTCCGGCGGATTTCGCCAGAACCGCAGCGATCCTGATGTATCCGCAATACTGGGCCTTGCGCCTGACCGGCATCGCCGCCAGCGAGGTGACTTCGCTCGGCTGCCACACCGATCTGTGGAACCCGTGGAAAGCGGATTTTTCGTCGCTGGTCGACCGGCTGGAATGGCGCCGGCTAATGGCGCCGGTGCGGCCGGCCAAGGACCGCCTGGGCCCGATCCTGCCCGCTCTCGCGCGGCAAACCGGCCTCGACCCGCAAACGCCGGTGTTTTGCGGCCTGCACGATTCCAACGCCTCGCTGATGCCGCATCTCCTGTCCGACAAGCCGCCTTTCTCCGTGGTCTCGACCGGCACCTGGGTGGTGTCGATGGCGGTTGGCGGCAACAAGATCGCGCTCGACCCGGCACGCGACACGCTGGTCAATGTCAACGCGCTCGGCGATCCCGTGCCCTCGGCGCGCTTCATGGGTGGCCGCGAGTTTTCCGTGCTGACCGAGGGCCAATCGGAGAACTGGACGGAAGACGATGTTGCCACGGTGCTGGCGCGCAAGACGTCCCTATTGCCCTCGACCCAACAGGGTTCGGGGCCGTTTCCGTATCATACCGCATCATGGCTTAACGCGGACGGTATGAGCGTCGGCCATCGCTTTGTCGCCATCTCGTTCTACCTGGCGCTGATGACCGCGACCTGCCTCGACCTGATCGGCGCGGACGGTCCCACCATCGTCGAAGGACCCTTCGCCCGCAACCGGCTGTTCACCCGCATGCTGGCTGCGGCGGCGGCGCGCGCCGTCATTGCCTCCGAGGCTGCGACAGGCACCAGCATCGGCGCCGCCTTGCTGGCGTCGGACCAGGGGACACCGCAAGGCAGAGGCGAAAGGACCGAACCGTCGGCCGATCCACTCTGGACAAGTTACGTGCGCTCCTGGCGTTCGGCGGTCGACGAACGAGCCTGACCGCCGAGCTCATGGCGCCCTGATGTCTGGAGATGCCTAGTTCCTGTAGAGCAATCCTTGCGGATCGATCTCCGGCTTGCGGCCGGCGACCACGTCAGCAAGGAATTTTCCCGAACCGCAGGCCATGGTCCAGCCGAGATGGCCGTGGCCGGTGTCGAGATAGAGATTGTCGTACCGCGCCCGTCCGATGACCGGCACGGAGTTCGGCATCATCGGGCGAAGTCCAGCCCAGAGCTCAGCCTTGCTCTCGTCGAAAGCGCCGGGGAACAGGTCCTTGCCGGTGTTCAGGATCGAGTTGAAATCGCGTGGCTTGAACGTGCGGTCGAAACCGGTGAACTCCGCCGTCGAGGACATCCGCAGCCGATTTCCCAGCCTGGAATAGCCGATCAGCCGGTCCTCGTCGGCGCCGCCCATGATCGGCCCCTTGCTTTCATCTTCCAGCGGAACAGTCACGGTATAGCCCTTCACGGGATAGACGGGCAGGTCGATGCCGTAGCGGCGGCCGAGCAGACCGCTCTCCGGCCCCATCGAGATAACCACAGCGTCGCCGATTATCGGGCCGGCCGAGGTCATCACCGCGCGCACCCGGTCGCCGTCGATGTCGAGGCCTTCGACCGTGGTGCCGTAGAGGAATTGGACGCCGAGTTTCTCGGCGGCATAGGCAGCGAGGTTCTGCGTGAATTGGCTGGAGTCGCCGGTCTGGTCGATCGGCGAATAGACGCCGCCGGCTATCTTGTTCTTGGCGCCGGCAAGGCCGGGCTCGAGCTCGACCAGCCGGTCGCGGCCGACGATCTCGATCGGCAGGCCGTGTTCGCCGAGATAGCGATAATTGTCGGTGCCGGTATCAAAGCTCTGCTGCGAGCGGAAGAAATACAGAATGCCTTTCTTGCGCTCGTCATAGTGGATGCCGGTTTCGGCCGAGACGGCGTTGATGCAGTCGCGCGAATAGAGCGCCAGACGAAGCTTGACGTCGGTGTTGGCGCGCATGCGCTTATGCGTGCACTGGCGCAGGAAGCGCAGGCTCCAGGCGAAAAAATACGGATCGAAGCGCAGGCGCACCTTGATGCCGAGATCGTGGTTGTAGAGGCCACGCAGGAACGTCTTCAGCGCGGCTGGCGAGGCCCAGGCGGTGGCGTCTCCGGGCGACACCAGGCCGGCATTCGACCGGCTGGTGCCGCGTGCTGCCGCCGGATGGCGCTCGATCACCGTCACCTCATGGCCGTCGCTGGCCAGATAATAGGCCGCCGCCGTACCGACGGCGCCGGCCCCAAGCACCAGGATTTTCATTCCGCCCCCAGCGCGCTGAACCAACCTTTGCGGAGAGCCCACTTCACCCCAGAGCCGAATTCTTGCTGGTCAGGATGCGCTCCCAGGCAAGCGCATCGGCAACTATCTGGTCGAGGTTGTCGCGCTGCGGGGTCCAGCCGAGCTCGCCGCGCGCCAGCTCCGAATTGGCGACGACCGCGGCGGCGTCGCCGGCGCGGCGATCGCCCATCCGTACCTCGAAATCATGGCCGAAGACGCGGCGGACGCTGTCGATGACCTCGAGCACCGAATAGCCGTGGCTGTAACCACAATTGGCGACCAGGCTCGATCCGCCGGCACGCAGCCGCTGAAGCGCCAGCCGATGCGCCGCCGCCAGGTCGCTGACGTGGATATAGTCGCGCATGCAGGTACCGTCCGGCGTCGGATAGTCGGTGCCGAACACCTGCATGAAGGGGCGCTTGCCGAGCGCCGTCTCGCAAGCGACCTTGATCAGATGCGTGGCACCGGGCGTCGACTGGCCGGTGCGGCCCTTCGGATCGGCGCCGGCGACGTTGAAATAGCGCAGCGCCGTATAGCGCAACCCATGGGCAATTGCCGCGTCGCGCAGCATCCATTCGCTCATCAGCTTGGACAGGCCATAGGGCGATTCCGGCGCAAGCCGGGCATCCTCGCGCACCGGCTCCAGGCCGGCGCCGCCATAGACGGCGGCGGTCGAGGAAAAGATGAAATTGGGCACGCCTTCGCGCACCGCAGTCTCGATCAAGGTGCGCGTCTTGCAGGTGTTGTTCTCGTAATAGGCAAGCGGGTCGGCGACCGATTCGGGGACCACGATCGAGCCGGCGAAATGGATGATCGCGTCGACCTTATTGTCGCGAATGATCGAGGCGACCAGTTCCCTGTGGGCGAGGCCGCCGACGACGAGCTTTGCTTCCGGGGCCACCGCCCATTCAAAGCCGGTAGAAAGCCGGTCGAGGACGACGACGTTGTCGCCCGTGTCCAGCAATTCCCAGACCATATGGCTACCGATATAGCCGGCACCGCCTGTCACCAAAACCGTCATCCGCATCCTCGCTATTCATGATTTGTCGGAACTGTCTCAATCGTCGCCTTACTGGAAAACCTGCCGCCAAGCCATTAGAACCTGCGGTAACCGGTCTCATCGGCGCGTGGCATTGTCGTGAAACAAGATTGATCCACATCAAGGGAATAGGCCACGTTCCGTGGTCGTTAGGAACAGGCTCGGGGCGTGGCATTTTGACCAAAAAGGCCAGATGGACGACGAATGGGCCAATGACTATGATCCCGCGCAAAACTGGGAAGGCGACATGAACTATCAGCGGTTTTTCGAGGAAGCGATCGACCAGCTCCATGCGGAGCGTCGCTACCGCGTCTTCGCCGACCTTGAGCGTATTGTCGGGAAATTCCCGCGCGCCATCTGGCGCGCCAATGGCCGCGCCGAGGAAATCACCGTCTGGTGCTCTAACGACTATCTCGGCATGGGCCAGCATCCCGACGTCATTGCCGCCTTCCAGAAGGCGGCAGGCAAGATGGGGTCGGGGGCCGGCGGCACCCGCAACATCTCCGGCACCAGCAACCCGCTGGTCGAGCTCGAACTGGAGCTGGCCGACCTGCACGACAAGGAAGCCGCACTGGTTTTCACCTCCGGCTTCGTTTCCAACGAGGCGTCGATCTCGACCATTGCAAAGCTGCTTCCCAATTGCCTGATCATCTCGGACGAGCTCAACCACGCTTCGATGATCGAGGGCGTGCGGCGCTCAGGCGCCGAGAAGAAGATCTTCCGCCATAACGACGTCGCGCATCTCGAAAGCCTGCTGCAGACAGCCGGCCGCGAGCGCGCCAAGCTGATTGTCTTCGAGAGCGTCTATTCAATGGACGGCGACATCGCGCCGATCAAGCAGATCGTCGATCTCGCCGAGCGCTACAACGCCATGACCTACATCGACGAGGTCCACGCCGTCGGCATGTACGGGCCGCGCGGCGGCGGCATCACCGAGCGCGAAGGGCTGGCCGACCGCATCGACATCATCGAGGGCACACTGGCCAAGGCGTTCGGCACGCTTGGCGGCTACATCGCCGGCAACACTGCGGTGATCGACGCGGTGCGCTCCTATGCGCCGGGCTTCATCTTCACCACGGCGTTGCCGCCGGCGATCGCTGCCGCGGCAACCACCTCGATCCGCCATCTCAAGCGCTCGCAGGCCGAGCGCGATGCGCAGCTGCGTCAGGCGACACGGACCAAGCAAGTGCTGGCCGCGGCCGGCCTGCCGGTGATGGAGTCGCCTACCCACATCGTGCCGCTTCTGGTCGGCGATCCCGAGCTCTGCAAGATGGCCACCGACCGCCTGCTCGGTGTGCACGGCATCTACATCCAGCCGATCAACTACCCGACAGTGCCGCGCGGCACCGAGCGGCTGCGCATCACGCCGACACCGTTCCATTCGGACGCGCTGATCGCGTCGCTGCAGGACGCACTGGTCGAGACATGGGACGCGTTGGGGATTCCGTACGGGTCCGCCGGCCGACCGTCGGTCGCCAAAAGCGATCGCGTCATTCCGCTGCTGGTGCCGAAGTCGGGCGGCTGAAGGTCGTTTAAAACTCTACGCCGAGAACCATTTGGTCGTCAGAGCGAAGTCGCTCAGACAGTCTTCATCCATTTCGCCAGCCTATTTGCCGCTTCCTCGAGCTGGTCGAGGCGGCGGTGGAAGCACAGCCTGAGGAAGGCTTCGCCGCCGGGGCCGAAGGCGGTGCCGGGCGCCAGGCCGACATTGGCGCGGTCGACCATGTCGAAGGCGGCAGCGCGGGAATCGGTGATGCCGTCGACCGCAAAGAACAAATAGAATGCGCCCTGCGGCACTGTGAACCGCGCCCTGCCGGTGGTAGCGAGAATGCCGCAGACCAGGTCGCGCGCCGCCCTCGCCCGCTCCACCTGCTCGACGATGAAGGCGTCGCCTTCGTCGAGGGCGACGACGGCGCCGCGCTGCATGAACTGCGCAACGCCGGAAGTCGAATACTGGACCAGGTTCTCGAACACCTGCTGCAAGGCGGGATGGATCTTGATCCAGCCGATGCGCCAGCCGGTCATCGCCCAGTTCTTGGAAAAGGAATTGACGAACAGGATGCGATCCTCATCGGCCATGATGTCGATGAAGGACGGCGCGCGGCCATGGCCGTAATGAAACAGCGAGTAGATCTCGTCGGCGATGATCCACAGGCCCCTTTCGCGGGCGAGATCGAGGATCGCCTGCAGCGTCTCCTTGTCGGCGGTCCAGCCGGTCGGGTTGGACGGCGTGTTGACGAACAGCGCCTTGGTCCGTGGCGTGATCGCCGCTGCGATCTTGTCGACATCGCAAGACCAGCCATTGCCCGACTGATCGAGCGTGACCGCGACTGGAACGGCGCCCGCGATGCCGGCGGCGGCGGCGAAGTTCGGCCATGCCGGCGACAGGTAGACGAGTTCGTCGCCCTTGCCGGCCACCGCATCGATGGCCATCTGGATGGCATGCATGCCGGAGCCGGTGACGATGAATTCCTCGTTGGCGAAAGTCTTGCCGAAATGCCTGGTGTAGTAGCGGGCGAGCGCCTGCCTGAGTTCAGGAATGCCCCTCTGCCAGGTGTAGAAGGTTTCGCCGCCAGCCATCGCCTTGGCGGCTGCATCGGTGATGAAGGCAGGCGTCGGCAGGTCGCCCTCGCCGGCCCAGAGCGGGATCATGCCGTCGCGGCCGCGGCCGCGATTCATGACGGCGACAATGCCGCTTTCAGGCGCCGCCCGCGCTTCGGCGCGCAGAGTATCGATCAGGGTCATGGATGGGTCCGTTTTCGTTTGCTCGACTGCTAGCGTGTTTCAGGGCGGACGAAAACAGAAAACCCCGGCCGCAAGCGACCGGGGTTTTGGTCCAGAAAGTTACCGCAGGCGCTACTTTCTGGCGAGGAGATCGCGAATTTCGGTGAGCAGCGCGACATCGGCCGGCGGCGGGGCAACCGGGGCGGCCGGTTTCTCGCGCTCCAGCCGCTGGCGCAGATTGTTCACCGCTTTGACCATCAGGAAGATGATGAAGGCGAGGATAAGGAAGTTCAGCGCCACGGTGATGAAGCTGCCATAGGCGAAGACCGCGCCCTGTTTCTTTGCCTCAGCCAGCGATGTGGCGTTAACGGCCGAGGACAAGGGCAGAAAGTAGTTGTTGAAGTCCAATCCGCCCAAAATCGCCCCGATGACCGGCATGATGATGTCGTCGACCAGCGAGGTGACGATCTTGCCGAAGGCAGCGCCAATGATGACGGCGACGGCCAGGTCCATCACATTGCCCCTGGAAATGAATTCCTGAAATTCTTTCAGCATTCGACCCTCCTTGTCCTGACCGGCCGTGCTGCCGTCCACGCCTCGGCATCGACCGGCGGGCAGAATAGCAAAAACCTGCGGTTGCGACAGGCGCAAAGACGTGTTTCCCCGGCCTGGATTGCGCGAAGCCGCGGCCATAATGCGCCGAAAGCCGCGATGGACTCGGTGGCCAAGCTGTGATTGCGTCTGCAAGGCCGGATGAAAAAATCGGCGCAGGGAGGAAGTTCGAGCCGTGCAGGGCTGGTTCATCGTCATCATCGCGATCGCCTATGTGACGTTGCTGTTTGCCATCGCCAGCCTGGGCGACCGCCGCTCGACTTCAACCGGGCCCGGCCGCGCCCGGCCGTTCATCTATGCGCTCAGCCTCGCGATCTACTGCACCTCCTGGACTTTCTTCGGCTCGGTCGGCCTGTCCTCCGAGCGCGGCCTGGAGTTCCTCGGCATCTATATCGGACCGGTCCTGGTGTTCGTGTTCGGCTTTCCGCTGCTGCAGCGCATCGTCAGGCTGGCCAAGACCGAGAAGATCACCTCGATCGCCGACTTTCTCGGTGCCCGCTACGGCAAGAGCTTCGCTGTCGCGGCGATCGCCACGCTGATCGCGACCATCGGCGCCGTGCCGTATATCGCGCTGCAATTGAAGGCAATCTCCGGCTCGGTCAGCCTGATGGTCGAGCACTATACCGGCTCGCCGCCGTCGTTCGATCCGTTCGTCAGTGACATCTCGCTGGTCGTGGCCATGCTGCTGGCGCTGTTTGCGGTGCTGTTCGGCACGCGCCATGCCGATGCCACCGAGCACCAGGACGGGCTGGTGCTGGCTGTGGCGGTCGAGACCGTGGTCAAGCTCGCCGCCTTCCTGGCGATCGGCCTGATGGTCACGTTCCTGATCTTCGGCGGGCCAGGCGATATGTTCGACCAGCTCGCCGAAAACACGCAGGTGCGCAAGGCGATGGGCTACAACACCTCGCTCGCTACCTGGCTGGTGCTGACATGCCTGAGCGGCTTTGCCATCCTCATGCTGCCGCGCCAGTTCTACGTCACCATCGTCGAAAACCGCAGCGAGGCCGAGCTGCGCACCGCGACATGGGTGTTTCCGCTCTATCTGGTGGCAATCAACCTGTTCGTGCTGCCGATCGCATTGGCCGGCCTGGAACTGGTCGGCCCCAGGACCAGCAGCGACCTTTACGTGCTGTCGCTGCCGCTGTTCAGCGGCCACGACGTGCTGGCCATGGCCGCCTTCATCGGCGGGCTGTCGGCGGCGACCGCAATGGTGATCGTCGAAAGCGTCGCGCTGTCGATCATGATCTCCAACGACCTGGTCATTCCGCTGTTCGTGCGCCGGCTGCTGCGGACCACGACATCCGAGAACGAGGACTGGTCGACGCTCATCCTCAATGTACGGCGGGCGGCGATCTTCATCATGCTGTTCATCGCCTTTCTCTACTACCGCGAGAGCACCAACAGCGCGCGGCTGTCCTCGATCGGCCTGATGTCGTTCGCCGCGATCGCGCAGTTCGCGCCGGCAATGATCGGCGGCCTGGTCTGGCGCGGCGCCAACGGAAGGGGTGCCGCACTTGGCATGGTCGCCGGCATCGTCGTCTGGAGCTATACGCTGCTGCTTCCCTCGCTAGTCGCGCCCGATACCGGCATCCTCGTCCACGGCCTGTTCGGCTTCGATGCATTGCGGCCGCAGGCTCTTTTCGGCACCGTCGCCGAGCCGCTGAACCATGGCGTGCTGTGGAGCCTGTCGATCAACACGCTGTTTTTTGTGTTCGGCTCGCTGTCGCGGGCGTCGGTGCCGCTGGAACGCATCCAGGCGTCGATCTTCGTGCCGCGCGAAGCGGGTCCGCTGCCCAGCCTGCGCCGCTTCCGCACCACCATTACCGTCAACGACCTCAAGGACACGATCGCGCGCTATCTCGGTGTCGAACGGACCGAGCGGTCCTTTCAGTCGTTCGAAAAGAGCAGCGGCACTTCACTGCTCGGCAACGAACAGGCCAGCATGGATGTCATCCGCTTCTCCGAGCAGCTTCTGGCCAGTGCCGTCGGCTCATCCTCGGCGCGGCTGATCCTGTCGCTGCTGCTGCGCCGCAACGACCGCGAATCCAAGGACGCCTTCCGCCTGCTCGACGATGCCACCGAGGCGCTGCAGCACAATCGCGATCTGCTGCAGATCGCACTCGACCAGATGGAACAGGGCATCACTGTCTTCGACCGCGATTTCCGGTTGATTTGCTGGAACCGCCAGTACCGGGCGCTGTTCGACCTGCCCGACGAGATGGGCCAGGTCGGCGTCTCACTCGATCGTATCCTGCGCCACCTTGCCGAGCGCGGTGACATACCGGCAGACCAGCGCGTCACCATGCTCAACCGCCTGACCAGCTTCGTCAGCCCATGGCAGATGGAGCTGAAGACAAGCGGGCGCATCCTGGAATTGCGCTCCAATCCGATGCCGGACGGCGGCATCGTCGCCACCTACGCCGACATTTCTGGACGCGTCGAGCAGGATCTGGCGCTGAAGCGCGCCAACGAATCCCTGGAACAGCGAGTGAAGAGCCGCACCGCCGAGCTCACCCGCGTCAATGAGGAGCTGGCGCAAGCGCAGATGCTGGCCGAGGAGGCCAATCTCGGCAAGACCCGCTTCCTCGCTGCCGCCGGCCACGACATCCTGCAGCCGCTGAACGCCGCCCGCCTCTATTGCTCGTCGCTGATCGAGAAGACCGGCAAGGGACCTGCCGGCAAGGCGGCGATGAACATCGAATCGTCGCTGGAATCGGTCGAGACCATCCTCGGCGCGGTGCTCGACATTTCGCGCCTCGATGCCGGCGCGATGAAGCCGGACGATACGAGCTTCGGCCTCGACGGGCTGCTGCGCCAGATCGGCAACGACTTCCGGCCGCTTGCCGCCGAAAAGAAGCTCGAACTCTCGATCATGCCGTCGTCGCTCAGCGTCATGACGGACCGCAATCTGCTGCGCCGGCTGATCCAGAACCTGGTTTCCAACGCCATCAAGTATACGCGCCGTGGCCGCATCCTGGTCGGCGCGCGGCGGCGCGGCGAACTGGCCGAGATCCAGGTTATCGACACCGGCATCGGCATTGCCGGCGACGAGCTCAACACCGTGTTCCGCGAATTCACCCGGCTCGACGAGGGCGCACGCGAGGCGGAAGGCCTCGGCCTTGGGCTCTCCATTGTCGACCGCATCGCCCGCGTCCTGCGCCTCGAAATCCGGATCTTCTCCAACCCAGGCAAGGGCACACGCTTTTCCGTGTTGCTGCCGGTGGTGGCCGTGCAGGCACCGCGGCGCGAGGCCGAGGCGAAGCCGCCTGCCCGTGCCGCGGCCTCGCTTGCCGGGCTCCATGTGCTCTGCATCGACAACGACGTCCGCATCCTCGACGGCATGCGGCTGCTGCTCGAGGGTTGGGGCTGCAGCGTCGACACGCTTTCCGGCGCGGAGGATCTCGAGAGGTCCGGCGTGCATCGGCCGGACATCGTGCTTGCCGACTATCATCTCGACAACAGGACCGGCCTCGAATTGATCGCCCAGTTGCGTGCGATCCATGGCGAGGACCTGCCGGCCGTGCTGGTCACCGCCGACCGTTCCAGCGAGGTTCGCGCCGCTGCCGGCAGGCTCGACGTGCCGGTGATCAGCAAACCACTGAAACCGGCGATGCTGCGCTCGATGATGGCCAGGGTCAGGCCGCTGGCGCCGGCGGCCGAATAGGAATCAGCCGGCCGTCTGCAGCGGGTCGCTGCCGATTTTGGACAAAAGGATCACCGCCTGAGTGCGGCTGTCGACGCCGAGCTTCTGCAGGATGGCCGAGACATGCGCTTTGATCGTCGCTTCGGAGACCCCGAGCTCATAGGCGATCTGCTTGTTGAGCAGCCCCTCAGCCAGCATGCCGAGCACGCGCGTCTGCTGTGGGGTCAGCGCCTGCAGCCGCTTGATCAGGTCGGAAATCTCGGGATCGCGCTCCACCCCGAGATCGATGCCGACGGGAGCCGCGATATCGCCGGCAAGCACCGACTGCACCGCATTGCGGATCTCCTCCATGCTGGCCGATTTGGAGATGAAGCCGGAGGCGCCGAGATCGAGCGCGCGCCGGATCGTCACCGGATCGTCATGCGCCGAGACCACCATCATCGGCACCGCCGGATGGATGCCGCGCAGCGAAATCAGGCCGGAAAGACCGCTTGCCCCCGGCATCGAGAGATCGAGCAGCACCAGATCGACATCCTCATTGGCCAGGACCAGCGCCTTGGCGCTTTCGAAATCGCCAGCCTCGTGAATGGCGGCAACATCTCCGATGCCCGCGAGAGCCTCCCTCAATGCACCGCGAAAAAGCGGGTGATCATCGGCAATGAGGAATGTGTAGCCCAACGGTGATATCCCTCCCCGAATCCCGTTGGCGATTTTCCGCCTTACGGGACCTGAACTTATGCGGCGGCGCCAGCTGTTTCGAGCGGCATGCCGTAGGCGATTCCAGGTCCTCAGGTCTTTTGCGAATTGAGCTTGGCGCCGTCGTCGTCCTTGTCCATGTCCTTGACGATATCCATGAAGCTGCGCAGGAAGCGCTCCATGTAGCCCATCGTCTTGTTGAAATCCTCCTCGCTGGGCAAAGTCGATTCGAAACGCGCGGCAAGCGAATTTTCGAGCTTGGCGACGCGTTCGTCGAGCGCCTTCACCGAATTTTGCAGCCGGTCGACCTCATCTTGTAGGGCGGCACGTTCGTCGGCCGCCGTCTTGCAGACGAGCTGGCCGGAGCGTTCCTCGCAGAGCGACATGGCGCCGGTTTGCGTATCCATGCGGACATAGCCATTGGCCGATTTCTCCAACCGGTAGCGATCGGCTTCCTCGGAAAAGGCCGACGCCGCGACAAGCGACACCAGTGCTGCGGGGATCAAGACGTGTTTCAGACGCATGTTTTCCTCCATGAGCCAGTCGGCGCAATCTATCACAGTTTGCGCCTGAAATGGGGACGAACCTGAAATGGGGAAGAACACGGGCCTGCCCTTCCCCGCGTGGTCGGTTCGGACTATAGCGCAACGATGTCCGAGATCATCTACAAGATAGTTCCCGAGGTGCTGTGGCGCGAGGCTGAAAGAGAAGGCGGCTTCACCGGCGCGCCGATCGACGTCGCCGACGGCTTCATCCATTTTTCTACCGCCGGGCAGGTTCGGGAAACGGCGGCCAAACATTTCGCCGGCCAAAGCCGGTTGCTGCTGGTCGCCGTCGATAGCGCGCGCCTCGGCGATGCGCTGAAATATGAGGTCTCGCGCGGCGGCGCCCTGTTCCCGCATCTCTATGGCGGGCTCGGCCTCGATGCGGTCGTTTCGGTGCAGGCATTGCCGCTCGGCGCTGACGGCCGGCATGAATTCCCGGCGCTGGAGGCCGAATGAGCGCGTTCGACCGGATCGGCCAGAAACTGCTGTTCACGCTCGATCCGGAAACCGCGCATGGACTGTCGATCGCCGCGCTGAGATGCGGGCTGCCGGTCGCCGGTCGTCCGCCGCAGGACAACAGGCTAAAGGTCAGCCGTTGCGGACTCGATTTCCCGAACCCGCTCGGCATGGCCGCGGGTTACGACAAGAATGCCGAAGTGCCGGACGCGCTGCTCGGCCTCGGCTTCGGCTTCGCCGAGGTCGGCACGATCACACCGCTGCCGCAGACGGGCAATCCGAAGCCGCGCATTTTCCGGCTGCCTTCGGACGGGGCGGTGATCAACCGGCTGGGCTTCAACAATGAGGGCCACGACGCCGCGGAAAAGCGCCTTGCCGCCCGCATGGGCCGTGCCGGCATCGTCGGCGTCAACATCGGCGCCAACAAGGACAGCACCGACCGCGTCAGTGACTATGAACGCGGCGTGGTCCGGTTCGCGCGATATGCCAGTTATCTGGCAATCAACATCTCCTCGCCGAACACGCCGGGCCTGCGCAACATGCAGGCACGCGAACAGCTTGGCGACCTCCTGTCGCGGGTCATGGCCGCGCGTGCGGCGGCACCGGCAAAACCGCCCGTGTTCCTCAAGATCGCGCCGGATCTGGTCGAGGCCGAGCTTGAGGACATCGCCGCCGAGATCAGCGATAAGCAAATGGACGGCGTCATCGTCTCCAACACAACGATCGCGCGAGCCGGCCTGAGCAGCGCCGGCTTTGCCGGCGAGACCGGCGGGCTTTCGGGGAAACCCTTGTTCGAACGCTCGACGATCATGCTGGCTAAGATGCGAAAACTGCTTGGCCCGGATCCCACCATCATCGGCGTCGGCGGCGTCGATTCCACCGAGACGGCGCTGGAAAAGATCCGTGCCGGCGCCGACCTCGTGCAGCTCTACACCGGCATGATCTATGCCGGGCCTGCGCTGCCGGGGCGTATTCTTTCCGGCATGGTCCGTTTCATGGACAGTCAACGGCTGAAGTCGCTGCGCGAGCTTCGCGACAGCCGCCTCGATCAATGGGCGGCGAAACCGTTTTAGCGATCAGCCAAAGACCGCGCGCACCCGCAGCCGCAATATGGCGAGCAGGCTGAAGCCGCGTACAAGCAGGAAGACATGCAACGCCGCCCACAAGCCGTGATTGCCGAAGGCCGGCGCCAGGATCAGCAGCGCGGCACTGAACGCCAGGAACGACAACAGCATCATGTTGCGCATGTCGCGCGACCACGTCGCGCCGATGAAAACCCCGTCCATCTGGAAAGCCAGCGCGCCGCTGAGCGCGGTGAACGCCGCCCAGGGCAAGTAGATGTCGGCAATGGCGCGGACGTCCGTCGCGGTCGTGATCAGGGCGACGAGATCGGTGCCCTCCAGCAGGAAGAAGAGCGTCGCCGCGCCCGCCAGCCCGAGCCCCCAAAGCAGCGTCAGCCGCACCGCCTGGTCAAACGCCGTGGCGGCACGGGCGCCTATGGCGCGCCCGGCGAGCTGCTCGGCGGCGGTGGCGAAACCATCGAGGAAATAGCCGGCAACCAGGAAGAGGTTCATCAGCACGGCGTTGGCGGCCAGCGTCAGAGTGCCGAATTGCGCGCCTTGGCGCGTGAACAGCGCGAAGGCGGCGAGCAGCGAAAAGGAGCGGATCATGATATCGCGATTGAGCGACATCATTCGCAGGAATGCCGGCAGATCGAGGACGCGGCGGCGCGGCAGCTTGGGCGCCGCCCAAAAGCGCCGGCCGACAATGGCGAGACCAAGCAGCATGGCGACGAATTCGCCGGTGACCGTTGCCCAGGCAACGCCGGCAACGCCCCAGCCGAGCTCCAGGCCAAGCAGGAAGCAGAGGGCGATGTTGATGCCGTTCAGTATCAACTGCAGCATCAGCCCGAGCCCGCCCTCGCCGCGCCCAAGCACGTAACCGAGGATGGCGTAATTGATCAGCGAGAACGGTGCTGCGAGCATCCTGATGCGGATATAGACGTCCATCGCCGCGCTGACGCGTGGTTCGGCGCCTATGAACCATTGCCCGGCGGTGGAGACCAGCGGCGCAAGCGCGGCAAGCACGACGCCGGCGACGACCGCGATCAGCACGGCGCGCCAGAACACCGCCTGCTCCTCCAGCGCATCGCCGCGCCCGAAGGCCTGGGCGACGAGGCCGGTGGTGCCGGAGCGCAGGAAGTTGAAGGTCGTGAAAACGACGTCGAAGATCAGGGCGCCGGCCGCCAGGCCGCCGAGAAGGGCGGCGTCGCCGAACTGCCCAACCACCGCCGTGTCGACAATTCCGAGCAACGGCGTCGTCAGATAGGCAAGCGTCATCGGCACGGCGATGGCGAGCACCGAGCGGTTGGTGACGACGAAGGCCCTGGCTTCGGTGGCGTGGACTTCGGTGGGTAAAGCCTGCTCCAAACGCGTGTTGCTTCCTGTTGCGGCTTGATCGGCTAGCCGATGTGCCCCAGTTTGCGGACCTCGCGCAACCATCCACCCCGCTATGGTCAACCGAAACCCGCCTCTGGCGCACCGCCCGTCCCATGCCCTTGCAGATCGTTCATCATCCCGACTACGACGCCGGCTTCGCCGTCAACCACCGCTTCCCGATGAGCAAATATCCGCTGCTGATGGATGCCTTGCGGGCACGCGGCCTGGCGCAGCCCGAAGCGCTCAACATGCCGGAGGCGGCGCGGCCATCATGGCTGAAGCTTGCCCACGCGGTCGACTATGTCGACCAGGTGCTTGCCTGCGAAGTGCCGGTGGCGATCGAGCGCGAGATCGGCTTTCCCGTGGGACCGCGGGTTTCGCTGAGGGCGCAGCTCGCAACGGCCGGCACGGTGCTGGCAGCGCGGCTGGCGTTGCTGAACGGCATCGCCTGCAACACCGCCGGCGGCAGCCATCATGCACGGCGCGCGCAAGGCGCCGGCTTCTGCACCTTCAACGACGTAGCCGTTGCCGCGCTGGTGCTGCTCGCCGAAGCTGCTGTCCAAAACATCCTGGTCGTCGACCTCGACGTGCATCAGGGCGACGGCACGGCGGATATCCTGAACGACGAGCCGCGCGTGTTTACCTTCTCCATGCATGGCGACCGCAACTACCCCGCGCGCAAGATCGCCTCCGATCTCGATGTCGCCCTGCCCGACGGCGCCGGCGATGCAGCCTATCTGGAGCTGCTGGACGCCATCCTGCCGGAGCTGTCGGCGCGAAGGCGCTGGGACCTCGTCTTCTACAATGCCGGCGTCGATGTCCATGTCGAGGACCGGCTCGGCAGGTTGTCGCTCACGGATGACGGGCTGCGCGCCCGCGACGATATGGTGATCCGCCATTTCCGCACGCTTGGCATACCGGTATGCGGCGTTATCGGCGGAGGCTATTCGACGGATGTCGCAGCACTTGCTGCACGGCACGCCATCCTGTTCGAGGTGGCGGCGGGCTACGCCTGAAAATTCACTTCCGGTAGTTAGCGATCCTGAGCAGGATGAAGGCCGGCACGACGATCGCGGCACCGAGCAGGATGTAGCCGAGAAAGCGGTCGATGGCGTGGAAGCCCAAATTCCACAGGTCGATGAAGAATTTGCGAATGCCATAAAGCACATCCATCGGCGACCAGCCGAAGGCATTCATGACCAGCCCGACGAGGAACGACACCACAAGCAGCTTCAGGATCACCCGGAGCGGCGTATCGCCGAGAAAGCGGTTCAGTGCGGACAAGCCTGTCTCCACAGTCGGGTGCCGCGATTCGGGCACATGCCTAGAAATACGCAGTTGATAGCCCTGCATCAAGCCGAGCCCTCAAACCGGATTGCGCATCGGCGCCGGGCCATGATATCGGAGGAACCAGCGCGGGTATGATGTAATGGTAGCTTGTCAGCTTCCCAAGCTGAACGCGCGGGTTCGATTCCCGCTACCCGCTCCAGCTTTTGCCCCCGGTGCATTGCACTTGTTCTGGCCAAGCTGAAAACCAGCGGATTTATAGGCAGTTTTACAGCCCGGCTGGCCGTCTTTCATCTGTTTGGCCGATGTGCCAGTTTGTGGAATATCTCACATTGAGGGTCGGCGGGGCCTCGAATGACCCCAACCGGAAAGTCTACCCTTTGCCCGCTGGCTTCTGCTGGCGGGCTTTTTTGAGCATCAGGCAGTAGTGGCCGACGTGCATCGGCGCCGCTGCTGGCGGGCCTGTCCGGTCGTCTGGCCGGCCACGGGATGCGCCCGCTACCCGCTCCAACCCTCAGCCCACCTCTCGCAAAATAAAATCGTGCAGCATCTTGGCTGCCGGTGACAGCGCGCGGTTCTTCACCGTGATCAGGCTGTAGGGCCTGACCTCGATGTCGAATTCAGTCTGGACGACATCGATAGCGCCGGCCAGGCCTTCGGGGTTCTGGATGAACTTCGCGACCTGGATCGACACCGGCGCGATGGCGTCGGATTGCGCGACCATGACCAGAGTCAATAGCAGCGAGCTGGTGTTGAGGATGCGGTCCGGCAGCGCGATGTTTCGGTTCAGGAAGTTACTCTCCATCGCCTGGCGCAGCGGCGAGCCGCCCGACTGGAAAACCCAGTCATAGGCGGCGGTGTCTTCCAGCCGCACCGCCTTGCCCTTGGTCAGCGGGTGGCCGCGGCGCACGATCAGGCAGGCTTTCTCGACGCCGATGACGCGCGCTTCGAACAGCCGCGGATTGAGGTCGTCGGGGATGCGGGCGATGATGAAATCGTGGCGCGAGGCGATCAGCTCGCGCGCCAGGACGTTCGAGGTCTCGACCTGCATGGTGATTTCGATGCGCGGATAAAGGCGCCGGATTTCGCGGATCGCCGGCACCGCCAGCTCGATCGCCGGTGCTGTCACCGCGCCCAGGAACACCGAGCCGCCTTTGCCCGCCTTGAGCTCGAAAATCTCGCGGTCGACCTCGCGCATCTCGAGCAGGATCGATCGCGCGCGCCGTGCCAACGCCTTGCCATAGGGTGTCAGCGTGATGCCGCGCGGCAGCCTTTCGCAGAGCTTGACGTCGAGCACGGCCTCCATCTCGGCGATCATGCGCGAGGCCGCCGGCTGCGAGATGTTCATGACCTGGGCCGCGGCGCTCACCCGGCCGTGCTCGTCGAGGGCTGCGATCATGCGCATGTGACGCAGGCTCAAGCCGCTGCGCAGCAAGGTTCCGCCATCACCCGGAATTTCATCGTAACTGGCTGATATTCCGTCAGGATTTCGCAGCGCCGCCATGATTCTTCCCTACTCTTACGCCCGGCGCCCCGGCAAAATCCGGCAGCGTCGTCACTAGCCTAAGCCATATCAGTCTCGATATAGCAACCATCAAAGATCGCATTTGACAGTTATGGCAAAGCGACACACCCTTCGCGCGTCCTGAGGCTTGACGGTCGGTGACGAGGGAAAACTCGTATCGATGAAACCAGAGTCTCGGGGCCGATTGGGAGGATACCGGAGATCGATTGACGGCAGCGGCGCGTTTGGCGCTCCTGCACGATTGCGCGGCCCACGAAACCCAAGGGTACGCGTCCATCAACCAGGGAGAGTTAATGTGAAGATTGTCAAGACACTGGCCGCCGTCGCGGCCCTAGGCATCGCGGCCATGACGCTGCCGGCGCAGGCGGGCGAAGGCCTGATCGGCGTGCTGATGCCCACCAAGACCTCGCAGCGCTGGATCAACGACGGCGACGCCGTCAAGTCCCAGCTCGAGGCTCTGGGCTACACTGTCGACCTGCAGTACGCGCAGGACGACATTCCGAACCAGCTCAGCCAGCTGGAAAACGAAATCACCAAGGGCCCGAAGGCGCTGATCATCGCTTCGATCGACGGCACCACGATGGGCGATGCGCTGCAGAAGGCAAATGACGCCGGCGTCGTCGTCGTCGCTTACGACCGCCTGATCAAGAAGACGCCAAATGTCGACTACTACACCACCTTCGACAATTTCGGCGTCGGCGTCATCCAGGCCAAATCGCTGCTCAAGGGCCTCGGTTATCCCGAGAAGAAGGGCCCGTTCAACATCGAGCTGTTCGGCGGTTCGCCGGACGACAACAATGCGTTCTTCTTCTATAACGGCGCCATGTCGGTTCTTCAGCCGCTGATCGACGACAAGACCCTCGTCGTGAAGTCCGGCCAGATGGGCATGGACAAGGTCGGCACGCTGCGCTGGCTGGCGGCAACCGCCCAGGCCCGCATGGACAATCTGCTCTCCGCCAACTACTCGGACGGCAGCCGCGTCGATGGCGTGCTCTCGCCCTATGACGGCCTGTCGCGCGGCATCATCGCTTCGCTGCGCGCCGTAGGCTACGGCACCGCCGATCAGCCATGGCCGATCGTCACCGGACAGGACGCCGAGACCGCTTCGGTCAAGGCGATCATCGCCGGCGAACAGTATTCGACCGTGTTCAAGGACACCCGCGAACTCGCCAAGGCGACGGTCGAACTCGTCGACAAGGTGCTCTCGGGCGGCAAGCCGGAAGGCCTCGACACCACGACCTACAACAACGACGTCAAGGTCGTTCCCTCGATCCTGTTGACACCGCACGACGTCGACAAGTCGAACTATCAGGCCCTGGTGGTCGATTCCGGCTACATCAAGGCCGAAGAGCTGAAGTAATCGCGGTTACAAAGCCTGGGGTCCTGCGCAGGCAGGGCCCCTTTTCGTTGGCGAGCCAGCCCGGTATTGTTTGCGGACCTCGCAGGAGTGGTATTCTCAATGGCATCGACGATTTTGGAGATGCGCGACATCACCAAGACGTTTCCCGGCGTCAAGGCGCTGTCGAACGTCAAGCTCATGGTCGAGGAAGGCGAGATCCATGCCGTGGTCGGCGAGAACGGCGCCGGCAAGTCGACGCTGATGAAGGTGCTGTCGGGTGTGTATCCGTCCGGCACCTATGACGGCCAGATCATCTATCGCGGGGATGAGTGCCATTTCAAAGGCATCCATGACAGCGAGCGCAAGGGCATCGTCATCATCCACCAGGAGCTTGCGCTGGTGCCGATGCTGTCGATCGCCGAAAACATCTTTCTCGGCAACGAGCACGCCAGATACGGCGTCATCGACTGGAATGCCAACGAGGCGCGCACCAGCGCCCTGCTCAAGAAGGTCGGCCTCAAGGAAGACCCCAACACGCTGATCACCAATATCGGCGTCGGCAAGCAGCAGCTGGTCGAGATCGCCAAGGCGCTCAGCAAGGAAGTGAAGTTGCTCATTCTCGACGAGCCGACCGCGAGCCTGTCCGAAAAGGACAGCCAGGCGCTGCTCGATCTGCTGCTCGAATTCAAGCGGCAAGGCATCACTTCGATCCTGATCTCGCACAAGCTCAACGAGGTGAACCGGGTCGCCGACAAGGTCACCATCATCCGTGACGGGCGGACCATCGAGACGCTGGCCAAGAAGGATATCTCGGAGGACCGCATCATTACCTCGATGGTCGGCCGTTCGCTCGACGACCGCTATCCGCCGCGCGAGCCGAAGATCGGCGAGACCGTTCTCGAAGTGAAAAACTGGTCGGTCTACCACCCCATCCATGCCGAGCGGCAGGTCATCAAGGGTATCAACCTCAACGCCCGCAAGGGCGAAGTGGTCGGCATTGCCGGGCTCATGGGCGCTGGCCGGACCGAGTTTGCCATGAGCCTGTTCGGCCGCTCCTATGGCCGTCGCATCACCGGCGAGGTGTTCCTCAACGGCAAGCCGATCGACGTCTCTTCGGTGAGCAAGGCGGTGGAACACGGCATCGCCTACGTTACCGAGGACCGCAAGACCTACGGTCTCAACTTGATCGACCACATCAAGCACAACATCACGCTGGCCAACCTGCCCGGCGTGTCGCGCCACGGCGTGATCGACGATTTGCGCGAGCTTTCGGTCGCCAACGATTATCGCGGCAGGACCAATATCCGCGCCTCGAGCGTCTACCAGATGACCGGCAACCTTTCTGGCGGCAATCAGCAGAAGGTGGTGCTGTCGAAATGGCTGTTCGCCAATCCGGAAGTGCTGATCCTCGACGAGCCGACACGCGGTATCGACGTCGGCGCCAAGTATGAAATCTATACGATCATCGCGCGTCTCGCCTCCGAGGGTAAGGCAATCATCGTCATCTCGTCGGAAATGCCCGAACTGCTCGGCATCACCGACCGCATCTACGTCATGAACGAAGGACGCATCGTCGGCGAAATGGCGGCAAGCGACGCCAGCCAGGAAAAGATAATGCGCGCCATCGTCCGCGGAGAAGGAAAAGCATCATGAGCACCGAAAGCGCTCCCGGGCCGCAGACCGGCGTTGCCCAGGATCTACAACAGGGACCTCGCATTGCCGTCTCGGCGCTGGTCACCAACCTGCGCGAATACGGGTTGGTGCTGGCGTTGATCGCAATCATGGTGTTCTTCCAGTTCACCACGTCCGGAACGCTGTTCAAGCCGGTGAACCTCAGCAATCTCGTGCAGCAGAACAGCTTCATCATCGTGATGGCGCTGGGCATGCTTCTGGTGATCGTTTCGGGTCACATCGATCTCAGCGTCGGCTCCGTCGCCGGCTTCATCGGCGCACTGGCGGCGATGATGATGGTCATCTGGCCGCTTGGCCCATTGAGCAATCCGCTGGTGGTGTCGATCATCTGCCTGATCGTCGGTGGTGCGATCGGCGCGGCACAAGGCTACTGGATTGCCTATCACCGAATACCGAGCTTTATCGTCACGCTGGCGGGCATGCTGATCTTCCGCGGCATCTGCCAGGCGCTGCTGGGTGGCGGGTCTTCCGTAGGGCCGCTTCCCGTCGGCTTCAAGGCGCTCAGTTCCGGCTTCATTCCGGACCTGATCGGCCCATTGACGCTGATACCGCCAACCGTGAACGCCGCCGGCAAAACCATTGTCGGCAGCGGCCTGACGCTGCACCTGACGACGATCGTGATCGGCCTCGTCGCCGTGCTCGCCTATGCCTATTTCGGGCTCAGGGCACGGCGCACCCGCGAGAAGCATGGCTACGAAGCCGAGCCCTTCTCGCTGTTCGTCGTCAAGACCCTGGTGATCAGCGCGCTGGCGCTGTTTCTCGTCTACCAATTCGCCACCTATAGGGGCCTCCCCATCGTTCTCATGGTGATGGGCGTGCTGATCGCGTTGTTCGTCTTCGTTACCAAACGCATGACGATCGGCCGTCGCATCTATGCGATGGGCGGCAATGCCAAGGCAGCCCAGCTATCGGGCATCAAGACCGAACGGCTGACGTTGATGGTGTTCATCAATATGGGCGTGCTGTCGGCACTCGGCGGCCTGATTATCGCAGCGCGCCTGGGGCAGGCTGTGCCGGCGGCCGGCCTCGGCAGCGAGCTCGACGTCATCGCCGCGGTGTTCATCGGTGGCGCTTCGGCGATGGGCGGCGTCGGCCAGGTGATCGGCGCGGTGGTCGGCGGCTTCATCATGGGCGTCATGAACAACGGCATGTCGATCATGGGCGTCAATGTCGATTGGCAGCAGGTGGTCAAAGGCCTGGTGCTGCTCGGCGCCGTCGTCTTCGACGTCTACAACAAGAACAAGGCTTGAGAGGCAACCAGGAGGCATACGGGTCACATCGCGGCGCTGCCGGGCGGCGCAAAGAAGTCCCCCGAGGGACCTGATCCGCGAGCGCAATCCGGACGAAGAATTTCAACCGAGGCGCGGACAAGGGTCCGAACCGCGCTGGGCAGGGTTTGCCGAGAAAGGCACGCCAAGCCCGCAATTCAGAGAGGGTTACCATGCTGATCTCACAGATCCTCGACGACGCCGAGACGATCCGCGTCGTTGCGCGCAACGGCGGCAAGACCCGCGTCATCAACGGCGCCCGCAGCGTCTATTCGCTGGCGATGGAAGCCGCGCGTACCGGCAGCGGGCTTGTCGCCCTGATCGAGCGCAAGGGCTTCGGCGAAACCATCGATCTGGACGCAGCCTACAAGAAGGGACGGCTGCTGTCGCCGATCAACCATCCCGATCCGGCGCATCTCCATCTCACCGGCACCGGGCTGACGCATCTCGGCTCCGCCGCGACCCGCGATTCCATGCACAAGAAGCTCAGCACGGACGGCGAGGAACAGCTGACCGATTCCATGAAGATGTTCCGCATGGGGCTTGAGGGCGGCAAGCCGGCGAAGGGCCAGATCGGCGTGCAGCCGGAATGGTTCTACAAGGGCAACGGCACCATGGCGGTGGCGCCCGGTGCGGCGCTTATGTCGCCGGCCTTCGCTCAGGATGCCGGCGAGGAGCCGGAAATTGCCGGCATCTATGTGATCGGTGACGACGGCGCCCCGTTCCGTGTCGGCTTCACCCTGTCGAACGAGTTTTCCGACCACGTCACCGAGCGCGTGAACTACCTCTTCCTCGCCCATTCCAAGCTGCGCAACGCCTCGTTCGGGCCGGAGATCCTGATCGGCGACCTGCCGCCCGACATCCGCGGCGCTTCACGCATCCTGCGCGACGGCAAGCTGCTTTGGGAAAAGCCGTTCCTGTCGGGCGAGGCGAACATGTCGCACACCATTGGCAATCTCGAGCATCACCACTTCAAATACTCGGCCTTCCGCCAGCCGGGCGACGTGCATGTGCACATGTTCGGCACGGCGACGCTGTCCTTCGCCGACGGCATCAGGACCGAGGCCGGCGACGTATTCGAAATCGAGGCGCAGGATTTCGGCCTGCCGCTGCGCAACCCGCTTGAAATCGAGCAGCCGGTGAAGGTGGCGGTGAAGGCGTTGTAAACTGGTGACATAATTCAGGGGCGAGAAATGAACGGCCTGCGGATTGGCACTGTGTTCGTAAGTTTAGTGCTGTTCCTCGCCTATTTCTCGCCAGCGGCTTACAGCGCCGGACAATGCAGCGCAAAATCCTATCGCGAGGCCCGGATGTCGACGACTAACCGGCTTCTGGCCACCGGTTATTCGAAATCGCAAGTGAGCTTTCTGATGCGCAACGCGGATCGCATGACGTCCGCACTCCGCGCTGACAGACTGAACGACAATGGCAGAGCCTGCGGTATCGACTCCGCCAGAGCCCATGTGCTGGGATGTATCGACAAGCAGTTGTTCCCCTTGCAGTCCAGCTCAAGCGCCTCACTTGACGACGAGAAGCAAACCAGAGGATTTTGGGGGAAGAAGCGATTGGCAGCGCGAGAACTGCTCTTTATCGGTCAGTTTCATGGCTGCCTTGGCGCCGCGAAAGAATATCTGTTTCGCGGCTGACGGAATTGCGAACAAGCTCAGCGCGCGGCGCGGAAATGCTTGGACAATTTCAGACCCTGCGCCTGATAGTTCGAGCCTAGATCTGTGCCGTAGAGCGCCCGCGGCCGTTTCAGCATGTGCTCGTAGACCAACCGTCCAACGATCTGGCCGTGATCGAGGATGAACGGCACTTCGTGGCTACGCACCTCGAGCACCGCCCGGCTGCCGGTGCCGCCCGACGCCGAATGGCCGAAACCCGGATCGAAGAAGCCGGCATAGTGGACGCGGAATTCGCCGACCAGCGGGTCGAAAGGCGTCATTTCGGCGGCGTAGAGTGGCGGCACATGCACCGCCTCGCGCGACACCAGAATATAGAATTCGTCCGGATCGAGCACCAGCTCGCCGGCACCGCTCTTGTAGAGCGGCTCCCAGAAATCGACCACATCCTGCGCGGCGCGCTTGTCGACGTCGACCAGGCCGGTGTGGTGCTTGCCGCGATAGCCGACCAGCCCGTCCTTGTCGCCGTCGAGATCGATCGACAGCGCGATGCCGCCGCCTGAGATGTTGGGCGGTTCGGTGGCGACCAGCATCTCGGCGCGGTGCAACTCGTGCAGCTCGCTTTCCGACAAGAGCGCATTGCCGGTGCGGAACCTGATCTGCGACAGCCGCGAGCCGGTCCGCACGACGATCGGGAAAGTGCGCGGGCTGACCTCCAGATAGAGCGGGCCTTCATAGCCGGCGGCGATCTTGTCGAACTCGTGGCCACGGTCGGTCATTACCCGGGTGAAGATATCGAGCCGTCCGGTCGAGCTTTTCGGGTTGGCGGAGGCGGAAATATGGGCGGGCAGCGCCAGGTTTTCGAGCAGCGGCACGATGTAGACGCAGCCGGTTTCCAGCACGGCACCTTCGGCGAGGTTGATCTCGTGCAGCTTCAGCCGGTCGAGCTTGTCGACAACCCTGTGGTCCGGGCCGGGCAAGAAGGAAGCGCGCACCCGCCAGGCCTTGTCGCCGAGCCTGAGGTCAAGGCTGGCCGGCTGGATCTGATCGGCATCGAGCGTGCGCGGCGATTTCAGCGCGCCCGTCTGGAACAGCGCGGAAATATCCTGATCGGGAAGAATGCCTGTCTGCCGCAAGGGTCTGGCTCCGTTCGAACGCCGGGCGAGGTCTTGTTCTGTCGCAGGACGCCTTTGGCACCTGCTTGGTACAACCCTCTTAATCATGCCGGCAATTGACGCAAGCGTGGCGCGGGTCTAAAGCTCGTTATCCCGTGGTGATTTGGCCGGTCGGCTTGCAGCCACGTTAAACAAGTCGCTAAAGGACCGTCGGGCCGCAAGGCCATATGGACCGGTTGCGACTTTCGCGACCGGTTTTTTGTTGTTTGGACCAATTTTGGTGTTTGGATGGAATGATGACCAAGAAGCGCGACTGGAAGCCTCAGACCGCACTCGTGCATGCCGGGACGCTGCGTTCCGGCTTCGGCGAGACCTCCGAGGCGATGTATCTCACCCAAGGCTATGTCTACGAGACGGCGCAAGCGGCGGAGGCCCGCTTCAAGGGCGAGGAGCCGGGCTTCATCTATTCGCGCTATGCCAATCCGACGGTCGACATGTTTGAGAAACGCATGTGCGCGCTGGAAGGAGCCGAGGACGCGCGCGCCACGGCATCCGGCATGGCGGCGGTGACGGCAGCACTGCTGTGCAGCGCCAAGGCGGGCGACCATATCGTGGCGGCGCGCGCGCTGTTCGGCTCCTGCCGCTGGGTGGTCGAGACGCTGGCGCCGAAATACGGCATTGAGGCAACGCTGGTCGACGGCACCGACATCGCCAATTGGGAAAAGGCGGTCAAGCCCAACACCAAACTGTTTTTCCTGGAAAGCCCTACCAATCCAACGCTGGAGGTAGTCGACATTGCCGCCGTCGCGGCACTTGCCAATTCGATCGGCGCCAGGCTGATCGTCGACAATGTCTTCGCTACGCCCTTGCAGCAGAAACCCCTGCAGCTTGGCGCCCACATCGTCGTCTATTCGGCCACGAAGCATATTGACGGCCAGGGGCGCTGTCTTGGCGGCATCGTTCTGTCGGACAAGAAATGGATCGACGAGAACCTGCATGACTATTTCCGCCACACCGGCCCAAGCCTCTCGCCCTTCAATGCCTGGACGCTGCTGAAAGGCCTGGAGACGCTGCCGCTACGCGTACGCCAGCAGACGGAAAGTGCCGGCCGCATCGCGGATTTCCTGGCCGAGCGCCCGCAAATCGCCCGCGTCATCTATCCCGGCCGCGCCGACCACCCGCAAGCGGCCGTGGTCCAGAAGCAGATGTCGGGCGGCTCGACGCTGATTTGCCTCGATGTGAAGGGCGGCAAGCAGGCGGCCTTTGCCTTCCAGAACGCACTCGAGGTCGTGCTGATTTCCAACAATCTCGGCGACGCCAAGAGCCTGATCACCCATCCGGCGACGACGACGCACAAGAACTTGACCGATGAGGCCCGCGCCGAGCTCGGCATCGGACCGGGAACGCTCAGGCTGTCAGTTGGCCTTGAGGACGCCGACGACCTGCTCGAAGACATCGAGCAGGCACTGAGAGTTGCCGGATAAGGGCTGGCCGAATAGAGGCGAGCGGGGACGCGCCGATCAGGCGCCGGACGGGGTCTCTTCCAGCTCTGCGACGGCCTTGGTCTGGATAGTCATCACATTGCCGCGCCAGTCGACGGCGCCGCTCAGCCATCCGCGCGCCCAAATGGCGGGAAGCATCAGGTCTCGCGCCATCATCGCCAGGATGGTGCGCAGCGACAGGTGCCATCCCTTGGCCGAGGCCAAGGCGCATTCCGGCAGGTAGGCCGCGACCAGCACGGCGATGGCGGTTGCCGGCAGGCTGACGCCGGCGTCAGCCGCCGCGATCAGCGCAAGCACCAGCGGCGGCGCTGCGCCGATCAGGATCTCGGGGGCGAAGAACAGCGCGAAGGTGACGCGGCGCAGCCGCGCCCAGCGCGCCTGCCGCGACCAGATCTCGCCAAACGTGCGCCGGCCGAGCGGCTGTTCGAAGGGCGAGGCGACAAGATTGACCCGCAGTCCGAACCCGTTGACCAGCTTGGTCGCGGCGGCGTCTTCGGCGATCTCGGCAGCAAGCGCGCAGATGCCGCCATTGGCGTCGAGCATCGGCTTATTCCACAACATGCTCTTGCCCTGCGCGAAGCCGAGGCCGAGCGCCTCTCCGGCGTACTGCCAGCGTGCCTGCAGCGTGTTGAGAAAGGCGCATTCGACCTCCCCCCAGAAGCCGTCCGGCCGCGAGCCGATCGGCGTCGAGCAGACGAGGCCGGTGTCGTGCCGCCACGCCGCCATCAGGTGCTGGACGTAGTCGCTCGGCATAAGCACGTTGGAATCGGCAAGGATGACCCAGCTATAATGCGCCGCTTCCCAACCCTTCACGCAATTGTTGAGTTTTGGATTGCCGCTGATGCGGTCGTCACCGACTAGAAGGCGGGCGCGAATAGCTGGAAAGCGCGCCATTGCGGCGGTGATCGGCTTGACCACCGGGTCGTCGGCATGGGCAACGCAGAAGATGAGTTCGTAGCGCGCCCAGTCGAGTGAGAAGGCGCGCTCCAGCGTCTCTTCGGCAAACGGCTCGACGCCGCGCGCCGGGATGACGATCGATACCGGCGGCGCGTTGGCCGCGGGCGGTGCGATCCTGCCTGGTCGCTTCAGCTTCAGCGAAGCTAACAGGATGCTGGCGAGATTTGAAAGAAGGAGGGCTATGGAAAGGAGGGCGGCTGCGAATGTCGGTTCCATCGAGATCTGGTCACTCCAGAAGTGCCGGCCGCATGACGGCCGTTTTCAACAATTCGACAGAACGCTGAGTCGCCCGGCACAAGCCTGCACACCATCATTGTCATGTGTCACTTAAATGACATTGTTTTTCGGCACCTGCCCTCGAGTCGGGCAAGAAGATGACGCGCATCGTTGATCAAACTGCGCTGAGCGTCGAAGTTCCATCTACATTGCTTTGGAGCAGTTTATGTACAGCGCCGTCACCCGCAACATCGAAGTGCAGGTCAGGCCGTTCTATCTGGAGGATCACTCCGACCCGCCGCAAAACCGCTATGTCTGGGGATATCAGGTGACCATCGACAATCAGTCGGATGAGTTCGTGCAGCTTCTGTCGCGCTACTGGCACATTACCGACGGCACCGGCAAGGTCGAGGAAGTGCGCGGCCCCGGGGTCGTCGGCGAGCAACCCGGACTCAACCCCGGCGACAGCTATCAGTATACGTCTGGATGCCCGCTCTCGACGCCGTCCGGCATCATGGTCGGGCACTACACCATGCGCAACAAGCGGGGCGAGACGTTCGACGTCGCCATCCCCGCCTTCTCGCTCGACTTGCCGGGAATGCGGCGCACCGTCAATTGACGGCCGTCATCCGGCCGCTGCAAACTCCGCCGGGTCGAAGTCATATTGCTTCGAGCAGAATTCGCAGGCGACGTGAATGCTGCCATCCTCGGTGCTGTCCCTGATCTCCTCGGCGGAAAAGCCTTCGAGGATGCCGTGGATCTTCTCCCTCGAGCATGAGCATTGGTCGGCGACCGGCACCCCGCCGAACACGCGGACGCCATGCTCGTGGAAAAGCCGGTAAAGCAGCCGTTCGGCGCCGATCGTCGGATCGATCAGCTCGGTCGGTTCAATAGTACCAAGCAGCGCCAGCAGCTCCTGCCAGGAATTGTCGGTCGGGTCGTGGATTTCCTCACGCGGATCGCCGTCGCCACCGGGAAGGTCGGGTACGCGCATGCGCTCCGCCGACTGCGGCAGGAATTGTGCCAGCAGGCCACCGGCCCGCCATTGCTCGCGGGCACCGCCGACGCCGGGCGTCAGAAGCTTGGCAACCGAAAGCCGGAGGTCGGTCGGAATCTGCTCCGACTGGCGGAAATAGGTGCGTGCGGCATGTTCCAGTGTGACGCCGTCGAGCTGGACGATGCCCTGGTAGCGTTGTGTGTGCGCGCCCTGGTCGATGGTCAGCGCCAGGACGCCGCTGCCGAGCAGCGTCTGCGGTGACGTCTCGCCGGCAGAAGTCAAAGCCTGCAGCCGGTCGGCATCGAAGCGGGCATAAGCGCGCAGCGCTTGCGGCGTGGAGAAATCCGCGACCAGCATGTCGACCGGCCCGTCGGTGCGGGTCTGCAGAATGAACTTGCCCTCGAACTTCAGCGAAGTTCCGAGCAATACCGTCAACACACAGGCTTCAGCCAGGAGCCGGGCGACCGGCTCGGGATAGTCGTGGCGGCTCAGAATAGCATCGAGCATCGGCCCGAGCTGGACGGTGCGACCGCGCACGTCGAGCGGGCCGACCTCGAACGGCACGACATGGTCGTCGCCGGCGTAGCCGAATTCGCCGAGCTTGGGTTTATGTTCAGCCAATTGATGAGTTTCCAACATGACAAAGCTCCGGGGCGCGGCGATGCCGCCCTCCGGGGCGCATGCGACGAGACGCGCTCGATTTGCGTGGTGCGCCTGAGATAGGCACCACCAACTCCCGGATCAAGGCGGCCCAGATCAAGGCGGCGCAGATCAGGCCGGCCCGGATCACCGCGGCTCGTATCAAGCGCCCAGGCACCAGGCCAGGACCGCCTTCTGGGCATGGAGCCGGTTCTCGGCCTCATCGAACACCACCGAATGCGGTCCGTCGATGACCTCGTCGGTAACCTCCTCACCGCGATGCGCCGGTAGACAGTGCATGAACAGCGCGTCCGGCTTGGCTTTCGCCATCAGTGCCGCATTGACCTGATAGGGCAGGAAGACATTGTGGCCGCGGGCACGGTGCTCCTGGCCCATCGACACCCAGCAGTCGGTGACGATGCAGTCGGCCTCGTGAACGGCCTCCTCGGGCGAACGGGTGAATTTCAGCTTGCCGCCATTGGCTTTCGACCAGTCGACATGCTTCTGGGCCGGTTCGCTGCCCTCGGGCACGGCGACGTTCAGCTTGAAATGGAACCGCGCGGATGCCTCCAGCAGCGAATGCAGCACGTTGTTGCCGTCGCCGGTCCAGGCGATCGTTTTACCGGCCACCGGACCGCGGTGCTCTTCGAAGGTCATGATGTCGGCCATCAGCTGGCAGGGATGGGTCTCGTCGGTCAGCCCGTTGATGACGGGGACCGTAGCGTTTTCCGTCAGTTCCAGCAGCCGGTCATGCGAGGTGGTGCGGATCATGATGGCATCGACATAGCGCGACAGCACCTTGGCCGTGTCGGCAATGGTCTCCGAGCGGCCAAGCTGCATCTCGGTGCCGGTCAGCATGATCGTCTCGCCACCCAACTGCCGCATACCGACGTCGAACGACACGCGCGTGCGCGTCGACGGCTTGTCGAAGATCATCGCCAGCACCTTGCCTTCGAGCGGCTTGCTGCGTTCGCCGGCCTTGAGCCTTGCCTTTCGCACCGCTGCGTCGTCGAGCATGAAGCGCAGATCGCCTTCGGAAACGGCGGAAAGATCGGTGAAATGGCGAAGGGACATCAGGAATTCCAGGATTACTTCGCAGCGGCAGCGACGATGGCATCTGCCAGGCTCTTGGCGCCGGCACGAATGCGCTCGAGCGCTTCGTGGATCTCGGCGTCGGTGACGGTGAGAGGCGGTAGCAGGCGGATAACGTTGTCGCCGGCCGGAACCGTCAAGAGATGCTGGTCACGCAGTGCCACCGTAACCTTGGTGTTGGGCATCGCGCATTTAAGCCCGAGCATCAGGCCGGTGCCCCTGATGCTTTCGATAACATCCGGAAATTCGTCGGCGACGCCAGCGAGCCCCTGCTTCAACAGCAGTGCCTTGCGCCGGACGTCTTCGAGAAAGCCGTCTTCCAGCACCACGTCGAGCACGGCGTTGCCGACCGCCATTGCCAGCGGATTGCCGCCGAAGGTGGTGCCGTGCACGCCGGCGGTCATGCCGACCGCTGCCTCGTCGGTGGCGAGGCAGGCACCCATCGGGAAGCCGCCGCCGATGCCTTTGGCCACCGCCATGAGGTCGGGTGTGACACCCGCCCATTCATGCGCGAACAGCTTTCCGGTGCGGCCGACGCCGCATTGGACCTCGTCGAAAATCAGGAGCAGTCCGTGCTGATCGCAGAGCTGCCTGAGCCGCTTCAGCGATTGCGTCGGCACTTGCCTGATGCCGCCCTCCCCTTGCACCGGCTCGATCAGGATCGCCGCGGTTTCAGGCGTGATCGCCTTCTCGGCGGCATCCACATCGTCGAAACCGACCTGGTCGAAGCCGTCGACCTTGGGGCCGAAACCTTCCAGATACTTGTACTGGCCGCCGGCGGCGATGGTCGCCAGGGTGCGGCCGTGGAAGGCGCCTTCGAAGGTGATTGTGCGGTAGCGCTCGGGATGGCCCTTGACGAAGTGGTACCGCCGCGCCGTCTTGATGGCGCATTCGAGCGCCTCTGCGCCGGAATTGGTGAAGAACACCTTGTCGGCAAAGCTTGCGTCGGCCAGCCGCTCGCCGAGCCGGCTCTGTCCCGGAATCTCGTACAGATTGGAGACGTGCCAGAGCTTGGCGGCCTGCTCGGTGAGGGCCGCGACCAGATGCGGATGGCTGTAGCCCAACGAATTCACGGCGATGCCGCCGGCGAAATCGAGATATCGCTCGCCCTTGTCGGTGACCAGCCAGGTGCCTTCACCGTGGTCGAAAGCCAGGGGTGCGCGAACAAAGGTCTCGAAAAGCGCCGAACCGCTCATTATATGCGTCTCCGGAACCGGAAAAATCAAAAAGCCGCCAAAGCGGCGGCCCTTGTGGCTTATCGTGTTTTTCGGCCGTGAAGTCAACGAAAAGGTCGCGCAAGGTCGCGCGGCAAGCCCCCCAGCATAACGCCGGCTCATAAGCGACCGGGCAAGTTGGGGAAAACCGAAAAAACCGATTCGTGTTGGCCTTGGGACTCTTGTCACCGAGTCAGCGCATAAGGTAATTGTAGTAGAGAAATAACTAGATTTCGTGCGGCGGACCTAATCACCCGATATATGTGGTGTCTGCCCGGCAGAAGCCGGGTCGGGAATGGATTCCGATTGCCGCACGTTTCAGCAGGAGCGCGGTCTCATGAACTGGACTGACGAGCGAGTCGAACTTCTCAGAAAATTGTGGTCGGAGGGCCTCAGCGCCAGCCAGATCGCCGCACAGCTTGGCGGGGTCAGCCGCAATGCGGTCATCGGCAAAGTGCACCGGCTGAAACTGTCCGGTCGCGGACGCACGACCGCCTCACCGGCACGCCAGAAGAAGACGGTGCAGGGATCGACGATCCAGAAATCGGTGTCCCGGGCAGCAAGCGCCACGCGCCATGCCACCACCTCGATGTCGATCGGTGCGACCGCGCTCAAGGCGCAGTTCGATGCCGAACCGGTGGCGCGCCACTATATTCGCCCGGTCGAGAACGTCGTCGTGCCGATCTCGCGGCATCTGCAACTTGTCGAACTAAACGAGCGCACTTGCAAATGGCCGAACGGCGATCCGCTTTCGGAAGACTTCCATTTCTGCGGCAACGACGCCGCCGAAACCGGCCCCTACTGCAAGTACCACGCCCGCGTGGCGTTCCAGCCGGCATCGGAGCGGCGGCGGAGCAGATAGTTAGGGGAATAGGGGAGCAAGGCAGTACGGCAGTAGGTGAATTGTAGAGAAGCGCGCTCCCGAAGCGATAGCCTACTGCCCTACTGCCGCCCTACTGCCGCCCTACTGCCCTACTGCCCTACTGCCCTGCTGCCCTCGCTTCAAAGCCACCCGTTCTTGCGAAACCGCCAGTAAAGAAACGTGCAGATCAGGGCAATTGCCGCCAGGACGGCCGGGTAGCCATATTCCATCCTCAGTTCCGGCATGTCGCTGAAATTCATGCCGTAAATGCCGGCGAATGCCGTCGGCACGGCCAAGATTGCGGCCCATGAGGCAAGCTTCTTGGAGATCGCCGTCTCCTGGCTTTGACCGACCAGAAGGCTCGCCTCGAAGGCGAAGGCGAGAACCTCACGCAGGCTGTCGATCTTTTCCTGGACAGTGCGGATGTGGTCGGTGACGTCGCGAAACAGCGGGTGCATGGCTGTGTGGATTTGCGGCAGATCGGCGCTGGTGAGCCGCCGGCAGACCTCCACCAGCGGCAGGGCCGCATTACGCAGGCGCAAGAGATCGCGGCGCAGCATGTAAAGCCGTTCGATATCGGAACCGGTCATCGGTTTCAGCAGAACCTTGTCCTCGATCGCCTCGACCTCGTTTTCGATCTGCTCAAGCACCGGCATATAGTTGTCGACGATGAAATCGAGAATGGCGTAGAGGACGAAATCCTCGCCCTTGGCAAGGGAATGCGGGCAGCTTTCCCAATGCTGCCGAACGGCGGCGTAGGAGGTCGACGGGCCATGCCTGACGCTGACAATGTAGCCCGCGCCGACGAACAGATGCGTCTCGCCGAAGGTGACGCGGCTCTCGATCAGCTGCGCCGTGCGGGCAACTATGAACAGGGCATCACCATATTGCTCGATCTTCGGTCGCTGGTGCGGATGCTCGGCGTCCTCGATCGCCAGCTCATGCAGATGGAATTGCGCCTGGACGCGCAGCAGCAAATTGCGGTCGGGCTCCAGCAGTCCGATCCAGACCACGTGACCCGGCTTCCCGGCCCATTCGCCGGCTTCCTCGATCGGAATGTCGGCGATGCGCCGCCCAGCCGTATAGACGCCGCAAGCGATTATACCCGACATCGGCGGCGCAGGAGCAAACTCGCGGACGTATGCCATCGCAGCCTCCTGAAGGCGGGGCCTTCATCGCGGAACTGAGAAGTCGGCGCGTCGAAAGCTTAGCGCAATTTTCTGTCAGGTGGCGAATCCGAAATTCGCATCAGTGCTGAGAGAACTCACTTCGCTGGTTGGGTTGCGGGAAGAATAATCTTGTCCGTCTTGTCGCCCTTCGGACGATCGGCCGGCATCTGATCGCCGGTGACGATATAGTAGATCGTCTCGGCGATGTTGGTAGCGTGGTCGCCGATGCGCTCGATGTTCTTGGCGCAAAACAGGAGATGTGTGCAGGGCGTGATGTTGCGTGGGTCTTCCATCATGTAGGTCAGCAATTCGCGAAACAGAGAGGTGTACATGGCGTCGATCTGGTCGTCGCGGTCGCGCACGAAACCGATTTTCTCCACCGACCGCGACGCATAGACGTCGAGTACTTCCTTGAGCTGGGTCAGTGCCAGATTGGCCAAAGCCTCGAGGCCGCGGAACAGGCTGTTCGGCTGGCGCCCGTCTGCGACGGCAACCACCCGCTTGGCGACGTTCTTGCCGAGGTCGCCTATCCGTTCGAGGTCAGCCGAGATGCGGATCGCGCCGACGATCTCGCGCAGATCCGTCGCCATCGGCTGGCGTTTAGCGATGATGATGATCGCCTTGTCGTCGATCTCGCGCTGTCCCTCATCCAGAACCAGGTCGTCCCGAATGACTTTCTGGGCAAGCCCCGGATCCGCATTGACCAGCGCCGCGACCGCCTGCTCGACCATGCGCTCGGCATGCCCGCCCATCGCCGCGATGCGCTTCGACAGATATTTCAGCTCCTCGTCATAGGCGCTGACGATATGCACGGACTGCATGGACGAAATGCCTTCCCGGGATCTCGTGGTTGAGTCGTTCCCTCGAATCCCCGCTGATACGCTAGCCGGATGACAGAAAAAAGAAACGGCCCATTATGTGCTAGAGATAGTACTACGTTAGCGAGCCGGCAAATGGACCGTGAACGCCGCACCCTTGCCGACCTCCGACCTGATGGAGAGTCTGGCGTTGTGGCGGGTCAGGATATGCTTGACGATGGACAGGCCAAGGCCGGTGCCCTTCTGGGTTCGGCTGTTCTCGACGTCGACGCGGTAGAAGCGCTCGGTGATGCGCGGGATGTGCTCTTCGGGGATGCCGGGGCCGAAGTCCCTGATGGTGACGTCGATGCCCGGTTCGGGATCGCTGTCGCTGCGTATGATCGACACCACGACGCGTCCGCCCGACTGACCATATTTGCAGGCGTTTTCCAGCAGGTTTTCGAAGACCTGGAAAAGCTCGTCCCGATCGCCGGGCACGTCGAGCGGCCCTTCCGCGAAATCACGCTCGATGACGACGCCGTTTTCCTTTGCGAGCGGCCCAAGCGAATCGATGACGCTGTCGATGGCCTGGCGCAGGTCGACCTCGGTTCCCGGCTTGAGATAGGGCTTCATCTCCAGGCGCGACAGCGACAGAAGGTCGTCGATGAGGCGCGCCATGCGGCTGGTCTGGTTCTGCATGATCTGCAGGAACTGCTCGCGCGCCGCGGGGTCGTTGCGGGCCGGCCCGCGCAGCGTCTCGATGAAGCCGGCGATCGAGGCGAGAGGCGTGCGCAGCTCGTGGCTGGCATTGGCAATGAAGTCGGCACGCATTCTGTCGATCCGGCGCGCCTCACTCTGGTCCTTGAACACCAGTACGTAGAGATCCGTGGCATGGCCGACTGAAGACGCGCTCACCCGATAGGCTCGTTCGACCGGCAGCTTTTCTATGTAGTCGACGCTGTCCGAAGCGACGTTGCCCGCCAAGATACTATCCAGCAAGCCCTGCATTTCCGGCGCGCGGAATTTCAGCGACAGCGACATGCCGGGGGCAATCCCGCCGAAGGCGGCAAAGGCAGCGGCGTTGGCGTGGACGATGGCGGCGGAGCGATCGAAAATGATCAGCGGATCGGCAACCGCCGCCGCGAGATATTCGCCGGAAAGTTGTTGCACGCTCGACTCGATGGCCGCGGCATTTTCGGTCGATTGGCGGGCGATGCCGGCCGGCAGCATCGCAGCGGCAACCAGCACGGCGCCAGCCAGCAGCACCACATAGCCAGACATGCCGGCAAAACCATAGACCATCAGAACCGCAACGAGGCCGGCCGCCAGCAGCCAGCGGCTGTTCCACAGCCGCATGGCGACGGCTTGCGCCCTGCCTCTCCGCTCTGTGCCGATGTCGGCCATTTGCGCTCCGTCTGCGGCCACTTCAAGAACTTCTTGCTGGACCGGCGCTAGAGCGCAGTGCGTCCAATTGGACGCACAAAGGACGCTCTACCACTTTATCTGCTGCATCGTTCTTTCCGAAAATCGATTCCGATTTTCGGGCCGATGCAGTAAGGCTCCCAATAGCACGAGTCCGGAAGCTGGAAAGGTTCGCCTCGATGAAAAACGCTAAGGAAAGCCCCGCCGCACCCTCATCGGGGCCGCTGAAGATCATGATCGACGGCAAGGAGAGGGCGTTCGACATCGAGGCCCCCGCGCTTCCCGACTGGGTCGAGGACCGCAAGCTCACCGCCGGCGGTTACCCTTACGACAAGAAGATGAAGAGCGAGGAGTATGACGAGAGGCTAGAGAAGCTGCAGATCGAGCTGGTCAAGGCGCAGGCGTGGCTGCAGTCGACGGGCAAGCGGGTAATGTCGCTGTTCGAGGGGCGCGACGCTGCCGGCAAGGGCGGCACGATCTTCGTTTTGCGCCAGTATCTGAACCCTCGCACGGCGCGCAACGTGGCGCTGACCAAGCCAACGCCCACCGAGCTTGGACAATGGTACTTCCAGCGCTACGTCGACCACTTCCCGACGTCGGGCGAATTCGTCACCTTCGACCGCTCCTGGTATAACCGCGCCGGCGTTGAACCGGTGATGGGATTCTGCACGCCCGAGCAGCACGAGCAATTTCTGGACGAGGTTCCGCATTTCGAGCGGATGATCCGCAACGAGGGCATACATTTCTTCAAATTCTGGCTGAACATCGGCCGGGAAACGCAGCTCGAGCGATTCCACGACCGCCGCTGGAGCCCGCTGAAGAGCTGGAAGTTTTCGCCAATCGACATCGCCGGCATCACCAAATGGGACGAATACACCAAAGCGCGCGACCTGATGGTCGAGCGCACGCACAAGGAGTTCGCGCCCTGGATCATTGTGCGGGCGAACGACAAACGGCGCGCTCGGCTGGCCGTCATGCAGCGCATTCTCCTTTCGCTTCCCTATGACGGCCGCTACCTCGACGTCATCGGCAAGGAGGACAAGAAGATCATCGGCGAAGGGCCGACTTTCCTCGAAAAATAAGCTCACCTCATCGATACGCGGCTCTCATGCCGCCAGCCGGGCAATCCGCTGCAGTCGCTTCAGCGTGGTGTCGTCCTGCAGCGCCTGCTGGAAAAGCGAGATCTCCTGGTCGATGCGGTCGCAGAGCGCGCCGGTGTCGCCCCTAAGCAGGTCGCGCGTCTGTAGCAGCGCCGCGACAGGCTTCTTGGCGAGTTGCCTGGCTCTTGCCAACGTGGCTTCCTCGACGCTGCCGTCCGTCACGATCTCGCCGACAAGGCCCAGTGCCCTGGCATCTTCGGCGGCGAGCGTGTCGCCCAGGCAGAAGAAGCGGAACGCCCCGGCATAGCCGAGCTTCTGCGGCGCCAGAATGCTGGTCGCCGCGTCCGGCACCAGGCCGAAATCGACGAACGGCACCCGAAACGTGCTCTTGCTCGAGGCGATCACCATGTCGCAGTGGAACAGGATGGTGCAACCGACGCCGACGGCGTCGCCGTCGACACAGGCAAGGACCGGTTTCGGGAACGTCGCCAGCGTGCGGAACATATCGGTGACGGCGGCGATCAGTCGCCGATGTTTGGTGGCGTCGAGAAATTCGGAGAAATCGGCACCGAGGCAGAAGCACCCGGCCAAGCCGCGCAGGACCACGACGCGGACGTCGTCGTCGACAGCGGCTTCGTGGAATGTCCTGGCCAGGCTTTCATAGGCCCGCCTGTCCAGCACCGGGCGGCCGTCACCCGACGATACCGTGACGATCAGCGTGTGATTGCGGAATTCTGCTTTTGAGTGAACGTTCATGGCCTCTCTCCAATCTCACGAGGCGCGTCTCTGTCCGAGCATGTCCGGGTACCCTCTGGCCAGCACCGGCGCAAAATGGTTGCGGCGCGAACGCACCACGTCGAGCGTGTGCTCGTTGAAGGTGAGCAGTGTGGCAACCACCTGCTGGTTGCCATAGGTACGCTGGTAACCGAGCGGCGTTGCCAGGAAATGCAGCTGCAGCGCGCGAAGCACCCACATCGGCTCGAATTCGATGATCACCTGGTTGACGTTGCGCTTCAGACCCCACTCGACGAAGCCGGCGATCAGCTCGGTGCCGACCGTCGACACGCCGCGCCGACCGTCGCGGAATCCCGGCGCAACCGCATAGCGGGTCAGTTCATAGACATTCGGGCCCGACGGTGGGGTTCCCTCATAAAGGTCCGCCAGCACATCGGTTAGAAGATGTGCCCGGGTCGTCGGCAACATCCGCTGATAACCGGCGAGCTCGCCATTGCGGATGACGATCTGGTGCACTGCCTCGTCGTGGTCGAATTGATCGATCTCGAGGCCATCAGGGCGCTGCAGATCGGTCCATCCCATCTCTTCGACGAAAACTCTGTAACGCAAACGATGAACTGCCTCCCAGAGGTCGGGCCGTTCCATCAATTCCTGGGTCGTGAGGGAAAAAAGCATTTGCCGTCTCCTAGTTTCAACAGGAAGATACGGCCGTGCTTTCCCAAAAAAATTACGCGATCACGCAAGCAAGAATTTCTAGGCCGGCGCGGCCGACCTAGTTAATATAGCCGCGCCTTATCGCTTCCGCGACGGCCTGGACCCGGTTGACGGCACCGAGTTTGCTTTTGGCGTTAAGAAGGTGTTTCTCTGACGTGTGTTCCGAAATGCCGAGAATTTGTGAAATCTCCCATTCGGACTTGCCAACAGCAGCCCATTGCAGGCATTCGCGCTCACGCGGCGTTAATTCGACATGATCGATGGTTTTGCCCGCCATGGTGTGGAGCTGCATTGCGCGGCCAATCGCATAAGTCGAGACCAGCGACACCAACCCGAACTCGGCGCTCGACAATTCGACAGCCTCGCCGCCTAGCGACACCATGACGATCTGGCCATCGAGCGTGATTAGCGGGAAGGCCAACCCGTCGCGCAGCTTGAATTCGCCGGCATCGCCCATCACCTCGCCGCCGCTCTTGCCGATGCGGATGCCCTGAGATGCTTCCCGCCACTGGAATGGCGCTTGAAGCTGCTTCATGTGGCTGACGACGGGGTCGTGATCGACGTAGTTGCGCGCGACGTAGCGCTCAAGCCATTCAGCCGGCCAGTCGCAGAGCAGCACATGGTCCTTTTGCTGGTTTCTCGGCGTGCCAGGTTGCGGAACCGTCCCGGCCATCAGCGCCGTCAGCCCGAACCCGCTTGTTACCCCCAGCAGCTTTTCGCAGACGGCGGCGGCTGTGCCGGCGTGCTGCAACTGATCTATCAACTCCAGCGTACGATCGAAATGACCCATCGCAACATCTACCCCATGTTGCCTTCCGCTCTTGAGGCCAATGGCAGTGATCAACCCGCACCACGCCATCAACCCCGGACTGCAAAGCTGCCTCCCCTGTGCGTCCTACTGCTCCTCTTCAGCCGGCATCACGCAGTCACTTGCAAACTCACTAAACAATATCCCTAAATTGCAATGATGAAACCAAAAACCGTCGTACCTGTGTTTTTTTCGTACAAAAACCTGTGTTATTTCGTACGAAAGGCGGGGCAAGACCGGACGGAGTCGTCGCGTGGCGTTTCGGCGCATATCCATTTCATTGATCTTGATATTGATCGGAGCGCAATCGCTTGCGGCTGCTGCGCTCGCCGCGGAGCCGCAGGTGCCGGTGTTCTGGGACGCCAAGGAGCGGCTGCCAAAGCCGGACCTTTCGATGCTGCCGCGGCTGCGATTCCTGACCACCACGGATTTCCCGCCGTTCAATTTCCTCGATGGGGCAGGCCGGCTGTCGGGCTTCCATGTCGACCTGGCGCGCGCCATCTGCGCCGAGCTCGGCATTGCCGAAAAATGCCAGATCCAGGCGCTGCCCTGGGCCGAGCTCGAAGGTGCGCTCGGGAAAGGCGAGGGCGAAGCGATCATTGCCGGCATCGCCGCGACGCCGGAGTCGCGGTCGAAATACGCATTTTCACGCTCCTACCTGCAATTTCCGGCACGCTTCATCATGCTGAAGACACAGGCGCTGACCGAACCAATGTTCGACAAGCTGCGCAGCAAGCGTGTCGGCGTGATCGCCGGCTCCGCGCACGAGCGGATGCTGCGCGATTATTTCGGCGACGTCCAAATCGTCCCGTTCGCAAAGCCGGAGGAGCTTTATGGCGAGCTGAAAGCCGGCAAGATCGACGCCGCCTTCGGCGACGGCATGCGTTTCGCCTTCTGGCTCGGCGGTTCGGATGCAGCGGGCTGCTGCCGCTTTGCCGGCGGCCCCTATCTGGCGCCCGAATATCTCGGCTCAGGCATGGCAATCGCCACTAGGGCCGACGATCCGGCACTGGCCGCCGCTTTCGACTACGCGCTGCAGGAAATCTCGGTGAAAGGCACGTTCGCTGAGTTCTATCTGCGCTATTTTCCCGTCAGTCTTTTCTGAGCTTGGCCGCCGGCTCAGGTCAGCGTGCGAAGGCGGGCCTTGGCGGCTCGCGCAATGGCGGCGACCGTCAGCGCATCGAGGTCGAGTTCCCGGCGGACGAGCTGCAGGACGCGCACCTCCTCCAGGCGCATTTCGAGATCGACAGCTGCGACCTCGAAGGCGGCGGCATAGGCGGTGTCACGCAGGCGTTCGGGCAGCGCCTCGGCGACGCGCGCCAGGACGCCCTCCAGCCCATCCTTTTCATGCAGCATTTTCTGGCAGGCCTGGGCGACCTCGACCAGCCGCTCCTGGTTGAAATCCTCAAACACCGGCCAGGATCGAACGACGTCGCCGATCCGCGCCAGTTCGACGTCGGTCATGTCGCGGTCTGACGCCGAGGTGATGACCATCAGGTAGATCATGGCTTCGTGTGGCGACAATGGCATTTACAACTCCTTGAGACGGTCCCGAAGTTAGGAACGAGGGACCGGCGCCGCAAGGAAAAACAGCCGCGATCGTTGGCGCTCCGATCACGCCTTGGAACTTGATCCATCCTGACTATCGGGACGGGGGCTCTTAATCTTCTTGCCTGATCACGGTGCTGCCCGAAAACCGGGTTCCACTTTTCGGGATCATGGTCTAGAGCATGCGGCTGCCGGCATGGATGCTGGCAAAGTTGCAGGAATAGCATCATGGCCGAACAACAGCCGATCGATCTCAGCCCGGAAGTCCTCGCCGCCGCCGCCGAAAGCAAGGCGTGGCCATTCGAGGAAGCGAACAAGATCGTCGCCCGCTACGCGAGCAGCGGCTACCCGGAAACGGTGCTGTTCGAGACCGGCTACGGCCCGTCCGGCCTGCCGCACATCGGCACGTTCGGCGAGGTGGCGCGCACATCTATGGTGCGCCACGCCTTCCGCGTGCTGACTGAAGACAAGGTCAAGACGCGGCTGCTGTGCTTCTCCGACGACATGGACGGATTGCGCAAGGTGCCGGACAATGTGCCTAACAAGGACATGCTGCGCGCCTATCTCGGCAAGCCGCTGACCAGGATACCGGACCCGTTCTCCAATGAGTATCCGTCCTTCGGCGCCGCCAATAACGCACGGCTGCGCGCTTTCCTCGACCGTTTCGGCTTCGATTACGAATTCGCTTCCTCGACCGACTATTATACTTCCGGCCGCTTCGACGCGACGCTGCTCAAGATGCTCGAGCGCTTCGATAAGGTGATGGCAATTATGCTGCCGTCGCTGCGCGAGGAGCGGGCGCTGAGCTATTCGCCCTTCCTGCCGATCCATCCCAAGACCGGCATCGTCATGCAAGTCGCGATCGACGAGCGCAAGCTCGACGCCGGCACCATCGTGTGGCGCGACCCGGACACCGGCGAGCGCTTCGAGACGCCGGTGACCGGCGGTCATGCCAAGCTGCAATGGAAGCCAGATTGGGCGATGCGCTGGGCAGCACTCGGCGTCGATTACGAGATGTCCGGCAAGGATCTGATCGATTCCGTCAAGCTCGCCGGGCAGATTTGCCGCGCGCTCGATGCTCCGGCACCGGAGGGCTTCAATTATGAGCTGTTCCTCGATGAGAACGGCCAGAAGATCTCGAAGTCGAAGGGCAATGGGCTGACCATCGACGAGTGGCTGACTTACGCGCCGACCGAGAGCCTTAGCCTTTATATGTTCCAGCGCCCGCGAACCGCGAAGAAGCTTTATTTCGACGTCATCCCGAAGGCGGTAGACGAATATTACACGTTCCTCTCTGCCTATCAGAGGCAGGACTGGAAGGAGCGGCTGGGCAATCCGGTCTGGCACATGCATGACGGCAATCCCCCGGCAGTCGACCTGCCGGTTCCGTTCTCGCTGCTGCTCAACCTGGTCAGCGCCTCGAATGCGCAGAACAGGGACGTGCTGTGGGGTTTCATTTCGCGCCACGCGCCGGGTGTGACGCCGACAACCCATCCCGAGCTCGACCGGCTGGCCGAATATGCCATCCGCTATTTCGACGATTTCGTGAAGCCGGCGAAAGTGTACCGTGCTGCCGACGCGGTCGAGCGCGAGGCGCTGACCAAGCTTTCGGAAGCGCTCGCCGCGCTGCCGGCTGATGCCGACAGCGAGGCAATCCAGAACGCTGCCCTCAATGTTGCGCGCAAGATCGAGCGCTACCAGGATCATTCCAAGCAGAGCCCGGAGGGCGGACCCGGTGTCTCCGTCGCCTTCTTCCAGATGATCTATCAGGTGCTGATAGGTCAGGAACGCGGGCCGCGCTTCGGCTCCTTCGCCGCGCTCTACGGCATCGCCGAAACGCGCGAGCTCATTCAGCGGGCGCTGGCTGGTCAGCTGGCGGCATGAGGACGCCGTCTTGCTCCTCCAGGATCGAGCTAGGCGCTACAGGCGCGGATCGCGACGCAGCAGCCGGGAGCGGCGGCAGGCCTGAAACGCTCGGCGGCGGCCCGAAGACGCCTTTTTTTGCTGCACGCGCCTTCTCGCCGGCTTCTACGTAAGGGCCGCCCTTGGCGGCGCGCGCCCAGCCATTTTCGACCAGCCATTGGCCGATATCCTGATTGCCGATCCGGCACTCGGCGGCGATCAGATCAGGACCGCCTTCGGGCGGCACGGCACAGACCACCGCACGACTGCGGAGAAAGGCGCGGAAGGCCGTTCGCGCCCGAATGCCGCAATTCCAGGACTCGCCGCCGTCGGTGCAAGTCTCCTCCTGCTTGACGATGTCGATACCGGAAACCGCAATCGAATAGCCCTTTGCTTCGATGACCCCGGCGGCCGACGCGACGGGCTGGAATAGTTTCGTGCCTTTCCAGTCGTCGGGCATTTTCGTTTTTGGCGGCTTGGGCGGTCCGGCCAATGCCAGATCGCTCAACGGGGCGCGCGGCTCTATCCGTTCAAGCTCGTTGGAACCGAGCTGCGGCGGCACCACGATTTCTGGATCGATTGCCCTCGAATGCGCCGCCTGCTTGGCCGGCACTGGTTTCGGGATGGCCGACGTAGCCGGCGCGGCGGGCTGCGGTTCAGCGCCGACCTGGATTTGCTCCCAGGGGCCGCCGCTTTCGCTCTGGACGGCGCGGCCGCCGGCGACAATTGCCGTGGCCATCGCCGGGATCGCCAGAACAGCCAAGGCAAGGTGAGGCAGACGCACCGGCCCCGCGCCTACTGGCTTGCCCAGACAATCCGCGCCACCCATTCGACATCGCGCATGGGGATGTCGCGGTCCGGGTGATCGGGATTGAGGGAGACCAGCGCGATCGACCTCGGTGTCTGGCGGTCGAGCACCTTGGCCATCACCTCGCCGGCATTGGTCTTGACGACGACGCGATCACCCTTTCGTATGGTAGCCCCTGGCTCGACGATCAGGACATCGCCATTGCGATAGAGCGGCAGCATGGAATCGCCCTGGACCTTCAAGGCATAGGAGGTTTCGGTTGCCCGTGCCGGAAGCTCGATCAGGTCCCATCCCTGCCCCGCTGGAAACCCGGCGTCGTCGAAGAAGCCACCGGCGCCCGCCTGGGCGAAGCCGAGCAGCGGCACCGACGATCTCTGCACGGGTAGTGCGCCGGAATTACCCCGACCCTCGACCAGCCCCGCAAATTCATCCAGCGAGGCGCCGGTCGCCTCGATGATCTTGGCCAGCGATTCGGTCGACGGCCAGCGCGGCCGTCCATCTGAGGACAGCCGCTTCGATTTGTTGAAGGCGGTCGAGTCGAGGCCAGCGCGCCTGGCCAGCCCAGAGGCCGAAAGCGAATAACGCTCGGCAAGAGCGTCGATGGCGGCCCAAACGCGGTCGTGCGAGAGCACCTTGCTCTTCCTTCGAAACAGGAAAAAATACCTTCCCTGTTTTACCCCTTGGCCGCCATCTTGTCCACCGCCGAAGACGGCGTCAGGCTGCCTCCTTGGCCTCGTCCCTGGTATAGGGATCGAAGCGCTCGTAGAAGGTCTCGCCCTTCTCGGCCATATCAAGCAGCAGCTTCGGCGCCTTGAACTCGGTGCCGTATTTCTTCTGCAGGCGCTTGGCGAGTTTGACGAATTTCTTCGCGCCGATGCCGTCGATGTAGGACAGTGCACCGCCTGTATAGGGCGCGAAGCCGAAGGCCAGGATCGAGCCGACATCGGCCTCGCGTGGGTCGGTAACGATGCCCTCTTCCATCACCCGTACCGCCTCAAGCGCGATGGTGACCAGCAGCCGCTGCTTCAGTTCCTCATAATCGACCTGCTCCGGCGCCAGCTGCGGGTAGAGATCCCTGAGGCCTGGCCACAGCTTCTTCTTGGCCGGTTTTGCCGGATAGTCATAGAAGCCCTTGCCGTTCTTGCGGCCCAAGCGACCATGCGTGTCGACCATCGTGTTGATCAGCGCCATCTGCTTCGGATCGACCGCCTTGTCGCCGAGGTCGCGCATGGTCTGCTTCATGATCTTCTGGGCAAGGTCGATCGCCGTCTCGTCGGTCAACGCCAAAGGACCGACCGGCATGCCGGCGGCCTTGGCCGCGTTCTCGATCATTGGCGCCGGAACACCTTCGATCAGCATCTTGTAGGCCTCCGACATGTAGCGCAGCACGCAGCGATTAACATAGAAGCCGCGCGTATCGTTGACGACAATCGGCGTTTTCTTGATGGCACGGACAAAGTCGATCGCGGTTGCCAGCGCCTTGTCGCCGGTCTTCTTGCCGAGGATGATCTCGACCAGCATCATCTTGTCGACCGGCGAGAAGAAATGGATGCCGATGAAATTCTTCGGCCGCGCCGAATTCCTGGCCAGCGATGTAATCGGTATGGTCGACGTATTCGAGGCGAAGATCGCCGACGGCTTGAGCACAGCCTCGGCCTGTTCGGTGGCACCCTTCTTTACGGCCGAATCCTCAAATACCGCCTCGACCACAAGATCGCAGCCGGCGAGATCCGCATAGTCGGCCGTCGGCGTGATTAGCGACAGCAACTGATATTTGTCCTGCGGCTTGGCACGGCCCTTCTTTACCTGATCCGAGATCAGGTTGTCGGAATGCGCCTTGCCCTTGGCGGCGGACTCCATGTCGCGGTCGAGCAGCACCACCGGAATGCCGGCCTTGGCCGTCACATAAGCAATGCCAGCGCCCATGAAGCCGGCGCCGAGTACGCCGATCTTCTTGAACTTCGTTTCCGGCACACCGGCCGGGCGGCGCGCGCCCTTGTTCAGTTCCTGCAGCGACACGAACAGCGAACGGATCATCGCTGCCGCTTCCCTGGTCTGCATGATCTCGGTGAAATAGCGTTGCTCGATCCGCAAGGCGGTGTCGAACGGCACCAACAGGCCCTCATAGACGCATTTCAGGATGGCGGCAGCGGCGGGATAATTGCCATAGGTCTCTCGGCGCAGAATGGCGATGGCCGGGGGCCACAGATTGGCACCGGCCACCGAATAGATCGGGGCGCCGGGCAGCTTGAAGCCCTTTTCATCCCATGGCGCCACCGGTTTCAAGCCGTTCCTGATCATCGCCTTGGCGGTTTCGACCAGCTTGTCCGGCTCGGCAATCTCATGGATCAGGCCCATCGACTTGGCCTTCTGAGGCGACAGCGTCTGGCCGGACGTCAGCATTTGCAGCGCCTGCTGCTGGTCGGTCAGCCGTGGCACGCGCTGGGTGCCGCCGGCGCCCGGAAAAATGCCGATCTTCACTTCGGGAAGCGCCATCCTCACTTTGTCTGAATCGGCCGCGACACGGCCATGGCAGGCGAGCGACAATTCGAACGCGCCACCCATGCATGTGCCGTTGATCGCCGAAACCCATGGCTTTCCCGAAGTTTCCAGCTTACGGAACAGGCCGTTCATGGTGCCCGCATTGTCGAACAGCGCCTTGGTCGCCTTCTCCGGGTCCTTCGCCTTGTCGGCGGCGAAGGTCGCCAGCATCTTCTGCAGCATGGTGATGTCGGCGCCGCCCGAGAACGTATCCTTGCCGGAGGTGATCACCGCGCCCTTTATCGCTGCATCGCTCGCCACTTTGTCGACGATGGTATTCAGTTCGAGCATCACCTCCTCGGTGAAGACGTTCATCGAACGGTCCGGCATGTCCCAGGTGACCAGCGCAATGCCGTCGGCGTCGATGTCGAGGGTGAAATTGGTGTAGCTCATCATCTCTCTCCGTCAGACGCGTTCGATGATCGTTGCAGTGCCCATGCCGGCGCCGATGCAAAGCGTCACCAGCGCGGTGTTGAGGTCGCGGCGTTCCAATTCGTCCAGCACCGTACCGAAGATCATCGCACCGGTGGCGCCGAGCGGATGGCCCATGGCGATGGCCCCACCATTGACGTTGATCCGGTCATGCGGAATGTCGAAAGCCTGCATGTAGCGCAGCACCACCGAAGCGAAGGCCTCGTTGAGCTCGAACAGGTCGATGTCCGACAGCTTCATCTTCGCCCGCTTCAACAGCTTCTCGGTGACGTCGACGGGGCCGGTCAGCATCAGCACCGGTTCGGAGCCGATGTTGGCGAACGCGCGGATGCGTGCGCGCGGCTTGAGGCCGAGCGTCTTTCCCGCCTTTTTCGAGCCGAGCAGCACGGCCGCCGCGCCATCGACGATGCCGGAGGAATTGCCGGCATGGTGGACGTGGTTGACCTGTTCCACCTCGGGATGCTTCTGCACGGCGACGGCGTCGAAGCCGCCCATTTCGCCGGGCATGACGAAGGACGGGTTGAGCGCGGCCAGCGACTGCATGTCGGTCGAGGGCCGCATATGTTCGTCATGGTCGAGGATGGTCAGGCCGTTCTGGTCCTTGACCGAGATCACCGAATTCTTGAAGCGGCCCTCGCCCCACGCCTTAGCGGCACGCTTCTGGCTTTCGACCGCGTAGGCATCGACGTCGTCGCGCGAAAAGCCGTATTTGGTGGCGATCAGGTCGGCCGAGATTCCTTGCGGCACGAACCAGCCGGGCAGGCCGACCGATGGGTCCATGAACCAGGCGCCGCCGGAGGCGCCCATGCCGACGCGCGACATCGATTCGACGCCACCGGCAATGACGATCTCGTCGGCGCCCTGCGCGATCTTGGCGGCGCCGAAATTGATGGCGTCGAGGCCCGAGGCGCAGAAGCGCGATATCTGCATGCCAGGCGCCTTGGTGTCGTAGCCGGCCTCGAAAGCGGCGGCACGTGGAATGACCGCACCCGCCTCGCCAACCGGATCGACACAACCGAAGATGATGTCGTCGACGGTGCCGGTGTCCAGCCCGTTGCGGTCGCGGATGGCCTCGAGCACCTTGGCGCCGAGCCGCACCGCCGGCACTTCGTGCAGCGAGCCATCCTTCTTGCCCCTGCCGCGCGGCGTGCGCACGGCATCATAGACATAAGCTTCGGCCATTTTCCTGCTCCTTGGGTTTGCTGAAACTCGCTCAGAGCGAGCGCCCGATCAGCAATTTCATGATCTCGTTGGTGCCGCCGTAGATGCGCTGGACGCGGGCGTCGCGGAACATGCGCGCAATCGGATATTCATTCATGTAGCCATAGCCGCCATGCAATTGAAGGCATTCGTCGACGACTTTTCCTTGCAGGTCCGACAGCCAGTATTTGGCCATAGACGCGGTCACCGGGTCGAGGCCGCCGTTAATGTGACGGGCAACGCAGTCATTGTAGAAGACGCGGCCGATGGTCGCCTCGGTCTTCAATTCGGCAAGCTTGAACTGGGTGTTCTGGAATTCGATGATGGGCTTGCCGAAGGCCTTGCGCTCCTTGACGTAGTCGATGGTAAGCGCCAAGGCCCGCTCGACCATGGCGATAGCAGTGGTGCCGATCTGCAGCCGCTCCTGCGGCAATTGTTGCATCAACTGGACGAAGCCCTGGCCTTCGTCGTTGCCGAGCAGGTTCGAGGTCGGCACACGTACGTCGTTGAAGAACAGTTCCGACGTGTCGTTGGCCTTGAGGCCGATCTTGTCGAGGTTGCGGCCGCGCTCGAAACCTTCCACCTCGTCAGTCTCGACGACGATCAGCGAGATGCCCTTGGCGCCCTTCTCAGGATCGGTCTTGGCAACGACGATGATGAAATTGGCGAGCTGGCCGTTGGTGATAAAGGTCTTCGAGCCGTTGAGCTTGTACTGGTTGCCGTCCTTTTCGGCGCGCGTCTTGACGCTCTGAAGGTCGGAGCCCGCACCGGGCTCGGTCATGGCGATGGCGCCGATCAGCTCGCCGGTCGCCAGCCTCGGCAGCCATTTCTTCTTCTGCTCGTCCGAGCCGTAATGGAGGATGTAGGGGGCAACGATCGAATTGTGCAGGCCAATGCCGAACCCGTCGACGCCGACATGGCCGATCGCCTCGATGATGGCGCTCTCATGCGCGAAGGTGCCGCCCGATCCGCCATATTCCTCCGGCATAGAGGCGCAGAGCAGGCCGGCAGCACCCGCCTTCAGCCAGCTCTCGCGGTCGACCATTTCGTTCTTCTCGAACTCGTCGTAACGCGGCGCGATCTCTTCCGACATGAAGCGGTGCGCCATGTCGTAAAGCATGCCGACCTCGTCCGCCGCCCAGGCGGGCTTGGGAAGGCCAAGGATTTCGGCGGGGTGGGTCATGGTTTCTCCCTCGCGCCGACGTTCCCCTCCCCCTCGAGGGGAGGGTGGCCGCGAAGCGGCCGGGTGGGGTCGCCGATGACTTGCTCGACCTTACCTTTTACAACCTGCGCCATGTGCCACGGCATTGCGATCATTTTCCTCCAAGGCATGCACCAGAATGGAGGTCGGCGCACTGCACGCAGGACCCCTCCCGGCCCTTCGGGCCACCATCCCCTCGAGCGGGAGGGAGACGCCGAACCTAGAACGCTTCCGCCGGCAGTGCCATCAATGTGTCGGCGCCGCTGGAGATGCGGGCAAGATGCGCCGACGTCTCCGGCATGATCCGCTCCATGAAGAAGTGCGCCGTCACCAGCTTGTTGTCGTAGAAGGACGAAGCGCCGTCGGCGCCGTTCGCCAATTTCGCTGCGGCCACCTTGGCCATCTGCGCCCACATATAGCCCAGCGCCACCAGGCCGAAGAGATGCATGTAATCGGTCGAGGCGGCACCGGCGTTATCGGGCTTGGCCATGCCGTTCTGCACCAGCCACATCGTCGCCGTCTGCAGATCGTTGAGGCCCTTCTTCAGCGCCTTGGTGAAGGGCGCCATCGTCTCGTCGGTGCGGTTTTCCTCGCAGAACTCTCCGACTTCCTTAAAGAAAGCCTGGACCGCGCGGCCGCCATTCAAGGCCAGCTTGCGGCCGACGAGGTCGAGCGCCTGGATGCCGTTGGCACCCTCATAGATCATGGCGATGCGCGCATCGCGGACGAACTGGCTCATGCCGTGCTCTTCTATATAGCCGTGGCCGCCGAAGACCTGCTGCGCCATTACCGCATGATCGAACCCCTTGTCGGTGAGCACGCCTTTGACCACCGGCGTCATCAGGCCGGTGTAGTCGTCTGCGACCTGGCGATCTTTGTCGTCACCGGAGCGGTGAGCGATGTCGGACTTGATCGCCGTCCACAGCGCCAGCGCGCGGCCGGCCTCGTTGAAAGCCTTCATGGTCATCAGGCTGCGGCGGATGTCCGGATGGACGATGATCGGATCGGCCTTCCTGTCCGGCGCCTTCGGCCCTGACAGCGAGCGGCCCTGCAGACGATCCTTGGCGTAGGAAACCGCATTCTGGTAGGCAACCTCAGATAGCGAAAGTCCCTGCAGGGCGACGCCAAGCCGCGCCTCATTCATCATGGTGAACATTGCTTTCAGCCCGCCATTGGCCTCGCCGAGCAGCGTGCCTTCAGCGTCGTCGTAATTCATGACGCAGGTCGAGTTGCCATGGATACCCATCTTCTCCTCGATCGAGCCACAGGAGACGGTGTTCTTCTCGCCCGGATTGCCTGAGGCATCGAGCTTGAGCTTCGGCACGATGAACAGCGAGATGCCCTTCACGCCATCCGGCGCGCCCTCGATACGGGCCAGCACCAGGTGGACGATATTGTCCGACATGTCATGCTCGCCGGCCGAGATGAAGATCTTCTGACCGGAGATCCTGTAGGTGCCGTCGCCATTTGGGACGGCCTTGGTGCGCAGCAAGCCAAGATCGGTTCCGCAGTGTGGCTCGGTCAGGTTCATGGTGCCGGTCCAGGCGCCCTCGACCAGCTTCGGCAACCATGTTGCCTTCTGCTCTTTGGTGCCATGGGTGATGATCGCAGCGATCGCGCCTTGCGTCAGGCCGGCATACATCATCAGCGACATATTGGCCGACACCATGTATTCGGCAACCGCAGTGTGCACCGCGTAGGGCAAGCCTTGCCCGCCAAACTCGACAGGTGCCGCGAGCCCCATCCAGCCGCCTTCGCGATACTGGTCGAAAGCTTCCTTGAAGCCTTTCGGCGTCGTTACCGAACCGTCGTCATGGCGCATGCAGCCTTCCACGTCGCCAACGCGGTTCAGCGGCTGCATCACGTTTTCGGCGAGCTTCGCGCCCTCGGCAAGGATGGCCTCGAGCACATCCGGCGTCGCGTCGGAAAATCCGGGAAGATTGGAATAACGCCGATATCCCAGCACTTCGTTCAGCACGAACAGCGTGTCCCGGACCGGCGCTCTGTAGATCGGCATGCGTTTCCTCCACCATGCGGTCTTGGCCCCGAAATCAGCCCCAGCATATGAGGATGGCAGACGGACCAACGTTGTGGTCGAGATAACAAATATTGACGTTTGCGTAAACGTCAATTCGGCGGTGCGTCAAATTTTCCCCCGCGCGCCAGGACGACAAACGACAAAGCACGGCAAACGACGAAGAACCGCGCAGCGAAAGCCACGCGGCTCTTATTCGTCACAAATCGAAAGCTTAGTTTAGCTCGCTACGCTGGCCTGCGGCGTCGAGCGCTCGATCAGCATTTGCCGGACGGTCGACATCGAAGCACTCAGTTCGCTGATGGCGTCGTCGATCAGCGCCCGCTGCTTCTGCAGACGGGCAAGCTGCTTCTCCGACTTGTCGAGCGCCAGCCGCAATTGCTTGGTGTTGGAGCCGTTCGGATCATAGAGGTCCATCATCTGCTTGACGTCGCGCAGCGAGAACCCGACCTTGCGGCCAAGCAGGATCAGCTTCAGCCGGGCCCTGTCGCGGCGTGTATAGAGACGGGTCGAGCCGTCGCGCTGCGGGTTGAGCAGACCCTTGTCCTCATAGAAACGCAGCGTACGCAGCGTCACTCCGTATTTCTTGGCCATTTCGCCGATGCGGACAAGCTCTTCACCGGCTTCGCTCGACATATCGTTGGTGTTGGCCGCGGCTTGGCCGGGCGAAATAAGTTTCATGGTCACTGGCTTTCCCCGTCTGGTGGCGTCGCGGTCGCGGACCTTGCGTCGCCTGAGTGAAAGCGGGGGCGTGCTTCCACTCGTGGTTTCAACAAACAAATCGCAAACGGCGTAATCCGCTCATTTACGTTTACGTCAATTCTATATCGATAGCCGCCTCACCACGCAAGAGCGTTCTGGTCTTGCAACTTTATGCCGCAGCACCAGCGGACAACCTAAAAGGTCGTTGCCGATTTCGGGAGCGATCATGCGGCTGATCAAAATTCTACAACGTCTTTTGCGCGTCCAAAAAAGACACCCGGCGCCGTCGGCGGCCAGCCGACAAAGTTGCAACTTCTTAAGCTTGGTTAACGCGTTGTTTACCACGTTGGGGCGAAATGTGCGCATGTCGGTTACCCGTGTCTATCCTGTACTGAATTTTTCACGGTTTTTCGGAGCGCGGATGAGACCCGGGAAGCTCGTCTTCCACTGCAACAAGCCAAGCAGTCGCCTTCGTCCCGGCAGGACTTTGGGAACCTGGTGAAAGCCAGCAATTCTGAAACGGGCGCATTGATGAACAGCAAGCGGTCCTACCTCGATACACTCAACGCCGGCAGGCAACGCCGGCCGCACACGACGCTTGAAGAGCTCAACCGCTCCCTGGAAACTCTGGAGCAGCGGCTGGAGCGGACGCGCGAGGAGACGGCAAGCCACCCCGATCCGCGCCGACCAGCGGCAGAACCACGCTATCCCAGCGCCCAACCCTATGGCCAGCAGCGCCGGTATGAGGATCCACGCGCGCAGCGGCCGAAAGGTCCAGCAGCGGCTTTCGACCAGAATTACCAGGCGATCGCCCGCGATATCGACCGGGTACGCGGCCAGGAGGACAGCGTCGCCCTAGCCGGCAAGATCGCCGGGGAATTGCGCGGCCTGCGCGAAGACTTGCGCCAGCAGATGACCTCCGGCCTGCAACGCGAGTTCGAGGTACTGCGCAAGAATATTGGGCGAGCCTTCCAGTCAAATGGCGGCGGCAAAGGCAGCGCCGAACTCAGCGTCGAATTCGAGCGGCTTTCCGGCGCCATCCAGACACTGGCCGAAAAAAGCGACGACAGAAGCGTCAATATGCTGCGGCTCGAGCTTGAGCAGATCAAAGCCGCGCTCGATACGCTGGCGCGCGAGGAGAGCGTGCAGGCGGTCGGACGCCGCTGGGACGATTTCGACCGCCGCTGGAACGCTTTCGAGGATCGCGTCGAGGCCGATCAGCGCAAGCGTTCCGATGCACCCGGCCTGTCGGCGCTGACGGAGCGGCTCGAACAGATCAGCAATGCCGTCAGCAATCTGCCGGAATCGCTGTCGCTGCGCTCGCTCGAGGAAAAGGTCCGCACGCTTGCCGGAGCGGTCGACCATTTCGCCCGCCAGCAGGACAATCGCGGCGGCGACACATTCAGTCAGATCGACGAGCGGCTCGACGAGATTTCCCGCGCGATCGTCGCCTCGACGGTTGCCGCGCAAGCCAATTCGTTCGACCCCGAGCCCTTCGAACGCATCGAGAAGCGGATCGATTCACTGGCCCAGCAAATCGAAGAAGTGTCGCAGGATCGTCCGGGTCGGGAGGTCATCGACCGTCTCAACACATTGTCGAGCCGCGTGGATGAACTGGCCGGCCGAGCCAATCTGCCGGAACAGGCGATGGAGCGCCTTGCCAGGCAAGTCGCGCTTATTGCCGACAAGATCGACCACGCGCCTGCCATGCCCGACGCCGACTACATCTTCCAGGGGCTCGAGCAGCGCTTCGACGTGCTGTCCAGCATGATGGAACGTCGCCAGGGCGACGCAATCGAACAAGGCAACATGCTGTTTCGCGACCTTGAGCGCCGGTTGGACGAGGTCGCCGACAGGCTGGACCAGCGCATGCCGCAGGTCGATAGCGCCGGCATTATGGATGCTATCGACGCCCGCTTCACCGCGCTGGCCAAGCGGATTGAGACGCGCGTTCCAGATCCCGCCAACGAGGCGGCGATCCGTGGCTTGGAGAGCCGGCTCGAAGACATCTCAAGCCGGCTGGATTCGTCCGCGGCGCAGGTCGCCAGCATCGACCCGGCGTTGATCCGCAGCCTTGAAGCGCAGGTCGCCGGCCTGACGGCGCATCTTTCCAAGCCCGGCACGCCGCTGCCGGAATTCGACGACATCAGCCCGCGTCTCAACGAAATCGAGAAGTCGCTGGCCGGAACCCGCGATTCCATCCTCGGCGCGGCGCGCGAGGCGGCTGAGAGCGCCGTCCGCTCACTGGCCGGATCAAGCGCCAACACGGCGGCCGTTACCGGCCTCGCCCAGGACCTGAAGACGCTCGAGGCACTGACGCGCCGTTCGGACGAGCGCAATTCGAGAACGTTCGAGGCTATCCACGATACGCTGCTCAAGATCGTTGACAGGCTTGGTTCATTGGAGACGGGCGAACCGGCAAGCGCGGAGTTGAGCAAGCGTTTCGGCCGGCCATCCAAGATCTCGGTGCAGGACGCACCGTCGATGGACCTCGACCAGCCGCTGCCGTTGACGGGCAGCATGGCCGATCTCGACGGCCGCGCCGCGGCGCTCGTGCGCGACGAGCCAGGTCCGCGTACGCCAGCCGAGGCCGCCGCCGCAGCAGCCCTGGCGGCTCTCGGTTCAGACACGACGCGTGAAAAAACCGAGCAAGGCGGCGGCAGGAAATCGATGTTAGGCGGGCTGGCGCGCGCCTTGAAGGGCAAGAAGGACGCCGAGATGCCGCCGCTTGCAGGCTCGGCGCAGAGCGCCGAGATACCGAGCGTCGATCTCGACGAGCCCCTCGACCCCAAGCTCGCCAACCGGCCACTGGAACCCGGCTCCGGCGCACCCGACCTCAGCGCCATCATGAAGCGCGTGCGCGACGAGCGCGGGCAGCCGACCCGGGAAGGCGGCGCTGAGGCGGCGAAATCGGACTTCATCGCGGCAGCCAGACGGGCTGCGCAAGCGGCGGCCGCCGAGGCGGACGCCCTCAAGCGCCAGTCGACGATGAAAGGCCCGGTCAAGGCACTCAGGATCGGCGACCTGCTCAAGGCGCGGCGCAAGCCGATCCTGATGGGGGCAATCGCCATCATGCTGGCGCTTGCCGGCCTGCAACTGGGCAAAGCCTTCTTCTCCGACCCGGTCGAAGTCACCAACAATGAGGCGGCACCGGCCGTGGCCGTACAGCCGGTGGAAACCGCTTTGGCCAGCGTTGCCAGCGAGCCGAAGGCGGACGCGCAGACGACAACACAGGAGAGCGCGCCGTCGCCCACCGTCAGGCAGGCAGAGCCATCCGCATCGATGACCAAGGACGACACGGCGGCGCAAACCGGCCCCGCTACACCGGCAGCCGAGACATCGACGGCGCCCTCGGCTTCCGCGGCGCCTGCTGACCTGGCGGCGCAAGACACCGCGGCCGCAGTGCCCGCGCCGGCAGCGGCGACGGCCAGCGACGCCGAGCCAATGGCTGCCGCGCCTGCTATAGCCACCACTGCGACGCAGGACACGACCGGCACGGTGCCGCCGGCGGATGCTGCCGCGGCAGGCGTTGCCAAGATCGACGTTCCGGCCGATGCGGGTCCGGCCGCCCTGCGCGATGCAGCGGCCGGCGGCGACGCCAAGGCGCTGTTCGAGATCGGCTCGCGCTACGCCGAGTCTCGCGGCGTCAAAGAAGACATGGCGGCGGCGGCCAAATGGTATGAGAAAGCTGCCGAACTCGGTTTCGTACCGGCAGAATACCGCATCGGCAATTTCTACGAGAAGGGCGTCGGCGTCGCACGCGACATCAAGAAAGCGAAAACCTGGTACCAGCTTGCCGCAGCGCAGGGCAATGCCAGCGCGATGCACAATCTTGCCGTGCTGTTTGCGATGGCGACGGATGGCGTGACCGACAATGAATCGGCAGCGCGCTGGTTCCAGGCGGCGGCGGATCTCGGTGTCAAGGATAGCCAGTTCAATCTCGGCATCCTCGCGGCGAAGGGCGTCGGCATGAAGCAGAACCTCGAGGAGAGCTACAAATGGTTCGCACTCGTCGCCAAGACCGGCGACAAGGATGCGGCGGCCAAGCGCGACGAGATCGCCAAGGCGCTGAGGCCCGACCAGCTGGAGCGTGCGCGGGCCGCGGCTGAACTGTGGAAGGCCAAGCCGCTCGATCCAGCCGCCAATTCGGCCGACGTTCCTGAATCGTGGCAGGACGGCACACCGCAGACGACCGCCGGCATCGACATGAAGAAAGCGGTCCAGAACATCCAGCGCATTCTCAACAAGAACGGCTACGAGGCCGGCAATCCCGACGGCATGATGGGCCAGAAAACCAAGAACGCGATCATGGCCTTCCAGGCCGACAACGATATGAAGGCAACCGGCGCGATCGACGAAAAGCTGGTCAAGGCGCTGCTTGCGCGTAAATAACGGCGGATGCGTCGTTTCCGCGACGCCTTTGCCACAGATTTGCCTGTTAACTGATTGAGTTGTTTTTTGTTTCGGCGGTGCTGCGAAGTTTGACTTCACGGCCCGGCCGGCGCAAGAACGAGATAGCCTTCTGACGCAAAAATGCCCGCAACGGTTGCATTCGCCAGGAGGCAAACTGATCGAGACTGACGGGTGGGCATCTATCTCCCGATCGCGGAAATTTCCGTCAACATCTTCGTGCTGCTGGCCATGGGTGCGGCGGTGGGTTTCCTGTCGGGCATGTTCGGCGTGGGCGGCGGCTTTCTCATTACGCCGCTGCTGATCTTCTACAACATACCGCCGGCAATCGCGGTCGCCACCGGCGCCAACCAGGTCATCGCTTCCTCCTTCTCCGGCGCCCTGTCGCACATGAAGCGCGGCACGCTCGATTTCAAGCTCGGCGGCGTGCTTTTAGCCGGCGGCATCGTCGGCTCGACCGGTGGTATCTATGTCTTTGCGCTCCTGCGCCGGCTCGGCCAGCTCGACCTGTTCATCTCGCTGCTCTACGTCGTGCTGCTCGGCACCGTCGGCGGACTGATGCTGGTCGAGAGCGTCAATGCGCTGCGCGCCACTCGCAGCGGCGCCGCACCGGTGTTGAAGAAATCCGGCCAGCATAATTGGATCCACCGCCTGCCGCTGAAGATGCGGTTCAGGGCCTCGAAGCTCTTCGTCAGCGTCATTCCGGTGCTTGGGCTGGGCGCGGCGATTGGCTTCCTGTCCTCGATCATGGGCGTCGGCGGCGGCTTCATCATGGTGCCGGCCCTGATCTACCTTTTGAAGGTGCCGACCAACGTCGTCATCGGCACCTCGCTGTTCCAGATCATCTTCACCTCGGCTTACACCACGCTGGTCCACGCCACCACCAACCAGACGGTCGACGTCATGCTCGCCTTCCTGTTGATGGCAGGCGGCGTCGCCGGCGCGCAATATGGCGCCAAGGCTGGTCAGAGGCTGCGGGGCGAGCAACTCAGGGCGCTGCTGGCGCTGCTCGTGCTGGCGGTAGCCATCCGGCTTGCCATCGATCTTTTCGTCACGCCGCCCAATCTCTATTCTCTGTCCGGCGTGGGCCTGAGCTGATGGCCGGCCTAAGGACGCTCGCGGCCGCCGCCTTGCTGTCGCTGCTGGCTGCTGCGCCATCGGCGAAGGCGCAGGCGCCACTAACCGAAAACATCCAGATCGGCCTTTCCACCGACAATGTCTCGATTACCGCCGGCTTTTCCGGCGCCGACCTGACCATTTTCGGCTCGCTGGAAAATGCCGATCCGCTTGTCGCGCGGCAAGGGCGCTACGACGTGATCGTCGTGCTGGAAGGCCCGGCTCGGCCGGTCGTCGTGCGCCGCAAGGACCGGGTGCTCGGCGTCTGGGTCAATCTGGAGTCGGAGACCTTCAAAAACGTACCTGTCTCCTATTCGGTGGCGACGACGCGGCCGCTGCAGGACGTCACCGATCCGAACAGCTACAAGCAGCTGTCGCTTGGCGCCTCCAACCTCTATTTGCAGCCCGCCGACGCGGAGGACAGCCCGGCGACAATCGAGGAGTTCACCGCCGCGCTGCGCGAACGCAAGGCGGCGACCGGCCTCTACAGCGAGAATGTGGGCGGTGTGCAGTTTCTGTCGCAGAACCTGTTCCGCGCCACCGTCAGGCTCGCCCCAAACGTTCCGGTCGGCACCCATAAGGCCCGCGCCTTCCTGTTCAAGAGCGGCTTGTTCATCAAGGAAAGCTCCGCCCAGCTCGAAATCCGCAAGTCCGGTTTCGAACAGTCGATCTTCCGCGTCGCGCACGACTATTCCTTCCTCTATGGTGTCTTTGCCGTATCGCTGGCCATGCTGACCGGCTGGCTCGGAAGACTGGTGTTCAGGAAAGACTGAACTCTCGTAAAAGTGGTTTCCCTTTCCGAGGGTATGGGTTAGACCGCGACCCCCGGCCCGACCGGATACGAGCTGCTGCTCCCCAAATCAGAACTACAGGAACGCACGATGCGACCAGCATTTGCCGGTATCGACTTCGGCACTTCGAATTCCACCGTGAGCGTGGTCAGGAACGGGCAGCCGCGGCTGGTGGCGTTGGAAGACGGCCAGGTCACGCTGCCCAGTGCGGTATTCTTCAATTTCGAGGACAACCTCACCTATTTCGGGCGACGCGCCATTGCCAACTATACGGACAGTATCGAAGGCCGCCTGATGCGCTCGCTGAAGAGCGTGCTCGGCAGCTCGCTCGCTCACGAAAAGACGCGCATCAAGGTGCGCTCGATCGGCTTCATGGAAATTGTCGGCCTATTTGTCGGCCACCTGAAAAAGAAGCTGGAAGAAGAAGCCCATGACGCGGTCGACAGCGTCGTGCTGGGACGGCCCGTGCAGTTCGTCGACGACGATGCCGAGGCCGATGCGAAGGCGGAGCACCAACTCGAAAACGCCGCTCGCGCCCAAGGCTTCAAACATATCGCCTTCCAATTCGAGCCGATCGCGGCGGCACTCGATTACGAACAGAAGGTGACGCGCGAGGAACTGGCGCTGATCGTCGACATGGGCGGCGGCACGTCCGACTTCTCGATCGTGCGGGTCTCGCCCGAGCGCGCCCGCTCGCTCGACCGCAAGGACGACATACTGGCCAGCCGCGGCATCCACATCGGCGGCACCGATTTCGACCGGCTGCTGAGCATCGCCCATGTAATGCCGCAGCTCGGTTATTTGACGCCAACCAAGGACGGCAAGCGCAATCTGCCGGCGAGCTACTTCATCGAGCTGGCGACATGGCAGCGCATCAACCTGGTCTACACAGCGAGGGCGATGACGCATCTGCGCCAGATCCGCTACGAGGCGGAGCGCCCGGACCTGGTCGAGCGCTTCATCCACATCGTCGAGCATCGTTACGGCCATGCGCTGGCGGCGCTGGTCGAAAAGGCCAAGATCGAGCTGACGGACCGATCGTCGGCCGATGTCGAGGTCGCGCTGCCCGAGGTGAGGTTCACGGCAGAAATCACGCGCAAGGGTCTCGAAGCCACCATAGTCAGGGACATTGAGCGTGTTGCGGCTACGGTCGAGCAGACCATCCGCGACGCACAGGTGAAGGCCTCGGACATCACCGCGGTGTTCCTGACCGGCGGATCGACCGCGATCCCGCTGGCCAGGCAGCAGATCCTGGCGCTGGTGCCGCAGGCGTCGGTAATCGAAGGCGATGTGTTCGGCTCGGTCGGGCTTGGACTGGCGCTCGACGCGCAGCGGAAGTTCGGCTGATCGGCTTAAAGCGGCGCGGATCTCTCAGCTTTGCCGCCAAGATGCGCCTTGAGCGCCATCTGGGCCAGGCTTGGCTGCCGGTCGCGATGCGTGATCATGGCAAATTCGCGCTTCGGCAGATCGACCGGCACAGAACGCAGGCTGCCTTCGGCGACCGCGCGGGCGACGACGAGTTCCGAGATGATGCTGGCGCCGGCGCCGGCCTCGACCGCCTGGCGAATAGCCTCATTGCTCGGCAATACCAGGAATATCTGCAGGTCCGCGAACGAAACCCCGTCGCGTCGGGCAAGGTCCTCCAGCGCCTCGCGTGTGCCCGACCCGCCTTCGCGAATGATCCAGCGAAGCCCGCCAAGGTCGGGATGTCCAGGCGAAACTTCCGCGATCTCAGGGTGCGAGCGCGCCACGACCAGCATCATGCGATCGATATCGACCTTGGCACGCCGCAAAATGTCGGATTCGGTGCGCCCCTCGACCAGGCCAAAATCGGCTGCGCCATCAAGTACATTGGTCTCGACCTGCCTGGTGTTGCCAATGCTCACACTCAGCCTGACGGCAGGATAGGCTTCGTGGAAAGAGGCGAGCCGGCGCGGCAGCCAATAGCTGGCGATGGTCTGGCTGGCAGCTATCGAGAGACTGCCTGATATCGTCTGCGAGACATGCTCCAGCACATTGTGGGCCGCCGCAGCCCGCTCGAGGACCGCCTTGGCTTCGGGCAAGAATCGGCGTCCGGTCTCGGCGAGCTCGATGTTGCGGCCGACGCGGTTGAACAACTGGACGCCATGCTGCTGTTCGAGCGAGCGGATCGCGGCGGATGCGGCCGACTGTGAGATGCCCAGCAACTCGGCCGCTTTGGTCATGTGCGCCCGTTCGGCGACGGCGACGAAGATCCGCAACTGGTCCAGGGTCATTCCGATACTAAGAAGCAAATCCGATTGGAATTACAAGAGCAAGTTGTTAGACGGATCGGTCGCTTTGTTCTAAATTTTGGCCCGAAATTGGAAAAAAGTCGCGCCAGAGCAGTCGAGGGTAGAATTGGTGGGGCGGTTCAAATCCGTGTTTGCGCACTGGACCCGCAGCCTGCGGCGGCGGCTCTTGGGTGAACGCTATCGGCCGGAAGAGCATTACATGCGCGGCCCAGGCCCGAAGACGAGAGCCAAGTTCGCGGAGCGCAAGAGCATCACCGGATCATGACCAACAACCTGCTGCGCGGAGCCAATTCGGCACCATCACAACGGCCGCTTGCCGATACGCGCGCGCCCGCTGAACGCGACGGCGTCGATACTTCGCCTGATGTCTCCGACAGCATCGCCAAGACCACCTGCTATATGTGCGCCTGCCGCTGCGGCATCGACGTCCATATCAAGGACGGCAAGGTTCGGTACATCAACGGCAACAAGGATCATCCGGTCAATCGCGGCGTGCTGTGCGGCAAAGGCAGCGCCGGCATCATGCAGCATTACAGCCCGGCCCGGCTGACGAAACCATTGCTGCGCACCGGACTGCGCGGCTCGGGCGAGTTCCGCGAGATCGAGTGGGAGGAAGCTTTGTCGATCGCGACAGAACGGCTTTCGAACATCCGCCAGACCGATCCGAAGAAACTCGCCTTCTTCACCGGGCGCGACCAGTCGCAATCGCTGACCGGCTGGTGGGCGAGCCAGTTCGGCACGCCGAACTTCGCCGCCCATGGCGGTTTCTGCTCGGTGAACATGGCAGCCGGCGGCCTCTACACGATTGGCGGCTCGTTCTGGGAGTTCGGCGAGCCCGACTGGGACAACACCAAATATTTCATGCTGTTCGGGGTTGCCGAAGACCATGATTCCAATCCGATCAAGATCGGACTCGGCAAGCTCAAGGCGCGCGGCGCCAAGGTGGTTTCAATCAATCCCTGCCGCACCGGCTATAATGCAATTGCCGACGACTGGATCGGCATCCGGCCCGGCACCGACGGCCTGTTCGTATTCGCCCTCATCCATGAATTGCTGAAGGCTGGCCGCATCGATCTCGAGTACCTCTTGCGGTACACCAATGCCCACATCCTGGTCGTTCAGGAGCCTGGAGCTGTCGATGACGGGCTGTTCATGCGCAATGGCGACGGCAATCCGCTGGCTTGGGACAGGGTGGCGAAGACGCCTGTCAATGCCAGCGATGCCGACGCGAAGCCCGCATTGACCGGCAGCGTTCTCGTCGACGGCCGCCGCTGCGTGCCGGTCTTCCAACTCGTCGCCGACCGTTATCTGGACGAGAGCTATTCACCGGACGCCGTCACTGACCGGTGCGGCATCTCCGCCGACACCATCCGACGCATTGCCGCAGAACTCGCTCATGTCGCCTTCGAACAGCAAATCGAACTGCCGGTGGCCTGGACGGACTGGGCCGGCCGCCGGCACGAGACCATCAAGGGTCGGCCGGTGTCGATGCATGCGATGCGCGGCATCTCGGCCCATTCGAACGGATTTCACACTTGCCGCGCCATTCATCTGCTTCAGGTGCTTCTCGGCACGGTGGACGTGCCGGGCGGCTTCCGCTTCAAACCGCCTTATCCGCGGTCCGCGCCGCCGGGTCCAAAGCCCGCCGGCAAGAATGTCAAGCCGATGACACCACTCGAAGGCATGCCGCTCGGCTTCGTCTGCGGGCCGGAAGACCTGCTGATCGACGGAGGCGGCAAACCGATCCGTATCGACAAGGCATACTCCTGGGACGCGCCGCTGGCCGCCCATGGGCTCATGCACACGGTTATCCGCAACGCCTGGGCCGGGGATCCCTACACGATTGACACTCTGTTCATGTACATGTCCAACATGGCTTGGAACTCGTCGATGAACACCGTCGAGACGATGGCAATGCTGACCGATATCGATGCGTCAGGTGAGCACAAGATCCCGTTCATCATCTATTCCGACGCTTATTATTCCGAGACCGTACCTTTTGCCGATCTGGTGCTGCCGGACACGACCTATCTCGAGCGTCATGACTGTATCAGTCTGCTCGACCGGCCGATCAGCCATGCCGACGGTCCGGGCGACGCTATCCGCCATCCCGTTGTCGAGCCGGATCGCGACGTCAGGCCGTTCCAGACGGTTCTGATCGAACTCGGCGCGCGGCTCGGTCTGCCGGGCTTCGTTCATGACGACGGCTCCGCCAAATACCGCGACTATGCCGACTACATCGTCAATCACGAGCGCACGCCAGGTGTCGGTCCGCTCGCCGGCTGGCGCGGCAAGGACGGGGCCTCGGTCGGCAAGGGCGAGGTCAATCCCGACCAGTTGCAGCGCTACATCGATAATGGCGGCTTCTGGCACCAGGATTTCGCCGCCGATCAGCGCTACTACAAGATGGCCAACCGCTCGTATCTCGAATTCGCTGAGAGCATGGGCTTCATGCCGAAGGCCGAGCCGATCGTCTTCCAACTCTATTCGGAGCCGATGCAGCGCTTTCGCCTTGCGGCGCGCGGCCATGGCGGGGTGCTGCCGCCGGAGGCGGAGCGCAGCCGTATCGAGACCTATATGGATCCGCTGCCGTTCTGGTACGCGCCCTTCGAAGAGGCTGCCGTCGATAGCCAAGCCTATCCGCTCCACGCGCTGACGCAGCGGCCGATGCACATGTACCATTCCTGGGGCGGGCAGAATGCGTGGCTAAGGCAGATCACCAGCCAGAACCGGCTGTTCGTGCACAATCGGACCGCCGCCAGCCTCGGGCTTGTCGATGATGACTGGGTGTGGATCGAGAGCATCAACGGCAAGGTCAAAGGACAGATCAAGCTGGTCGACGGCGTCAACGCCAATACGGTGTGGACCTGGAATGCGATCGGCAAGCGTCGCGGCAGCTGGGGGCTGAAGGATGAGGCGGCCGAATCCAATCGCGGCTTTCTACTCAACCACATCATCGGCGACCAGACCTCTGCCGATGCGAATGGCAAACACTATTCGAATTCCGATCCTGTCACCGGCCAGGCGGCATGGTTCGACCTGCGCGTGCGCATCGTCAAATGCGCAGACGAGGAAGCAGGCTTCACCGAACCGCAGTTCGAGCGGTTCCGACAGCCGCCGCATTTTGAACCCCCGCCCGATAAGCTTAGTTTCGGCGCCGAATTCCGTCGGGAAAGAGAAGCTGCCAAATGACTTGCCTTCCCACCCACACCGACAAGAAGCTCGGCCTTGTCATCGATCTCGACACCTGCGTCGGCTGCCAGGCCTGCGTTACCGCCTGCAAGGAATGGAACACCGGCGGCCACATGGCGCCGCTGACCGACATCGACCCCTATGGCGGCAATGTCGACGGCGTCTGGTTCAACCGCGTGCACAGTTATGAGCACATGACCGAGATGGGTGGGCGCACGGTCAATTTCCCACGCTCCTGCCTGCACTGCGAGACGCCGGCGTGCGTCACGGTCTGCCCGACCGGCGCCTCCTACAAGCGGGCGTCGGATGGCATCGTGCTGGTCGACGAGGACAAATGCATCGGCTGCAAACTGTGCAGCTGGGCCTGTCCCTACGGAGCGCGCGAATTCGACACCAATGTCGGCGTGATGAAGAAATGCACGTTGTGCGTCGACCGCATCTACAACGACAATCTGGCGGAAGAAGATCGCGTGCCCGCCTGCGTCGCTGCTTGCCCGACCAGCGCGCGGCATTTTGGCGATCTGGGCGATCCGGCATCCGCTATCTCGCAACTGGTGGCCGAGCGCGGCGGTGTCGATCTGATGCCGGAAATGGGCTATAAGCCGACCAACAAATATCTGCCGCCACGTGCCCACACCACCCGCGCCGCATCGGTGCCGGCGCCAGCGCTTGAAGCGGTGCAGGCTGAAGGCGGCTTCCTCGGCTGGGTCGACCGCATGCTTTCGAACTGACCCGTGCCTTCATGCATCCAGCCTTCTCCGTCGTCTTTTTCACCACGGCCACGGGCGCCGGTTACGGCCTGCTCGCGCTGCTTGGCGTGCTCGCCGGACAGGGCTTTATCCCGCCCGATTTCTGGCTTGGCCTCACCGGCATGGGGCTGGCGCTTGGCCTGATCTCGACAGGCCTGCTGTCGTCGGCCGGCCATCTCGGCCGGCCCGAACGCGCCTGGCGTGCCTTCTCGCAATGGCGTAGCTCATGGCTGTCGCGCGAAGGTGTTGCCTCGGTCGCCACCTTCGTGCCGGCGGGGTTGTTCGGTATTGGCTGGGTGGTCCTCGGCCGTACGAGCGGCTGGGCGGCTGTCGCCGGGCTGCTCGCTGCCATCGGCGCGGTCGCAACCGTCTGCACCACCGGCATGATCTACGCGTCGTTGAAGCCGATTGCCCAGTGGCACAGCCGCTTCACCCTGCCCGCCTACCTGGTCTTTTCGGCGATGACCGGCAGCGTACTGCTCAACGCCCTGCTGCAGGGATTTGCCGCAGGCTCGAATATGCTTCTGGCGGCTGCCCTGTTGCTGACCGCGCTCGGCTGGGGTTTGAAGCTGGCGACCTGGCGATACAATGACAGGCTGGAGATCCCGACCAATGCCAACACCGCAACCGGGCTTTCCGGCGGCACGGTGCGGTCGCTGGAATGGCCGCATACCGAGGAAAACTATCTGCTCAAGGAGATGGGCTTTCGCATTGCGCGCAAGCACAGCGCTAAACTCCGCCAGATCACGCAGGTGCTGGCCTTTGCTTTGCCCGCGTTGCTGCTGGTCGCGGCGTTCGCCTTGCCGTGGCCCTATGCGGCAGCACTGTCGATACTCGCCGCAATCGCCCAACTCGCCGGAATGCTGGTCGAGCGCTGGCTGTTCTTCGCCGAGGCCAAGCACACGGTCACTTTGTACTACGGCAGGTAGGTTCAGCCCGGCCTGAGCATCGCGTGGGAAATCGCGAAAATGCGCTCTGTGCCAAGCATATAGGCCATCAGCGTTTCGCGGCGGAACAGCCCGGCATAGGCGCGATCGAGCACGTTGAGCGAGCCGGTATAGGCGCCGAAAGCCGGCATGATCATGCGGCCGCCATCGCCGGCAAAGCAACGACGCCGCACCGAACGGCCTTGCTGCACGATGCGGGCGCAAGGATGCAGGTGGCCTGATATCTCGCCTTCCACTCTCACCGCCGAAGGCTCGTGCCGGAAGAGTAGCGAGCCTATGGCCAGCTCGCGCACGGTCTCGCCTGGCAAGTCGGCCGGCGCTTCTGGATCATGATTGCCGGCGACCCAGAACCAGTCGCGCCCGACCATCAGCCCTTCCAGCCTTTGGCGAAAGCTCGCGTGCATACGTGCGGCGCCGCCGCCATCGTGAAAACTGTCGCCCAGGCTGATAACGATCGCAGGCTGATAATCGGCGATCACCGCCTGTAGCCGGAGCAACGTCGCACCGGTGTCGTAAGGTGGGACCAGCGTGCCGCGCCTGGCCAGTGATGAGCCTTTTTCCAGATGCAGGTCGGATACGGTCAGAAGCCGGAATTCGGGAAAATAGAGCACGCCGCGACGGTCGCAGATCGCGCGTTCGCCGGCGATACGGACAGCGCCCGCATCCGCCAGAGGCGCAGCCATGGCCAGCGCGACAGTCATTTCGTCCCCATGGCCTCCTCGACCAGCGTGGCTGCATCCATCAGCAGCGTGTCATCGGCCTCGCCGTGCACCGGCATTTTGCCGATCTCGAGCATGATCGGCACGGCGAGCGGCGATATCTGCTCGAGGTTCTTATGCATGATTCGACCTTGGACGCGCGAGAGCATCTCGGCAAGTCTGCTGACATCCAAGAGACCGGTCGCGGCATCGGCACGCGTCGCCTGCAAAAGGATATGGTCGGGCTCGTGGCTGCGCAGCACGTCGTAGATGAGATCCGTCGACACGGTTACCTGGCGGCCGCTCTTCTCCTGCCCCGGGTGGCGTTTCTCGATCAATCCCGAGATCAGCGCGCAATTGCGAAAGGTGCGCTTCAACAACCAACTGCCGGCGAGCCAGGCTTCGAGGTCGTCGCCCAGCATGTCCTGATCGAATAGCGCAGCCAGCGACGGTTTCTTCGCCCTGAACATATGGCCCATATCGGCCAGCGACCATATGGCAAGCGCATAGTCGGTGGCGACGAAGCCGAGCGGCTTGGCTCCCCCCCTGTCGAGGCGGCGGGTGAGCAGCATGCCGAGCGTCTGGTGCGCCAGCCTGCCCTCGAACGGATAGGCCACCAGATAGTGGCGGTTGCCGCGCGGAAAGGTCTCGATCAGCAGATCGTCGCGTTTCGGCAGCACCGACTTGTCGGCCTGGAAGCGTAGCCAGTCGGCGACCTGCTCCGGCAGCTTCTTCCAGCGCTGCGGATCGTCCAGCATGGCGCGGACCTGTTCGGCCAGGTACGTCGAAAGCGGGAATTTGCCACCACCGTAATACGGCACCTTGGCGTCGCTGCCGGGTGCATTCGAGACAAAGCACTCATTCTCGCGGATACCTTCGAAGCGCAGCACCTTGCCGGCGAACATGAAGGTGTCGCCATGCGTCAGCGTTTCGAGGAACGCCTCCTCGATCTTGCCCAGAACCCGGCCGCCACGCGAAGCCGCGCCTCTGCTGCCGGCCTGGACGTAGCGGACGTTGAGCGCCGGCACTTCGATGATGGTGCCGACGTTGAGCCGGTATTGCTGGGCGACGCGAGGATTTGAGACCCGCCACAGTCCGTCCTTGTTCAACCGGATGCGGGCATAGCGCTCGTAGTTCTTTAGCGCATAGCCGCCAGTGGCGACGAAATCGATGACGCGATCGAATGTCGGGCGATCGAGATCGGCATAGGGTGCTGCCGTCCGCACCTCCTCGAACAGCGCATCGGCATGGAACGGCGCACCGCAGGCACAGCCCAGCACGTGCTGCGCCAGGACGTCGAGCCCGCCATCGACCAGCGGCGGCGTATCCTGGGCACCGAGATAATTGGCGTCGAGCGCCGCCCTGCATTCCAGCACCTCGAAGCGGTTGGCCGGTATCAGGATCGCCTTGGACGGCTCGTCCATACGGTGGTTGGCACGGCCGATGCGCTGCGCCAGCCGGCTGGCACCTTTCGGCGCGCCGACATGGACGACCAGGTCGACATCGCCCCAGTCGATGCCGAGGTCGAGCGTCGACGTGGCGACGATGGCGCGCAGGGCGTTCTCGCCCATTGCCTTTTCGACACGCCGGCGCTGCGCGACGTCGAGGGAGCCGTGATGCAGCGCGATCGGCAAGGTCTCCTCGTTGACCCGCCACAACTCCTGGAACAGCAACTCCGCCTGGCTGCGCGTGTTGACGAACAGCAGGGTTGTCTTGTGGCGCTTGATCTCGTTGTAGATTTCCGGCGTTGCGTAGCGGGCCGAATGTCCCGCCCACGGCACGCGCTCCTCCGAATCGAGAATGGAGATGTCGGGCTTGGCGCCGCCAGTGACGACGATCAGTTCGGCCATCGGCCCCGGTGGATTCTGGCTGACCAGCCAGCGCCGCAATTCGTCAGGCTCGGCGACCGTCGCCGACAGGCCTATCGTCTGCAGGGCGGGCATAAACGAGCGCAGCCGGGCCAGCCCGAGCGACAGGAGATGCCCGCGCTTCGAGGTCACCAGCGAATGCAATTCGTCGAGCACGACATAGCGCAGGTCCTCGAAGAAGCGCCTGGCATCGGGCGCGGCAATCAGCAGCGCCAATTGCTCGGGCGTGGTCAGGAGAATGTCGGGCGGCGCCAGCTTCTGCCGCTGGCGCTTGTGTGCGGGCGTGTCGCCGGTGCGCGTCTCGACGGTGACCGGCAGCCCGATTTCTGCGACGGGTTTGCCGAGATTGCGCTCGATGTCGACGGCCAGCGCCTTCAGCGGCGAGATGTAGAGTGTGTGGATGCCTCGATGCGCCTGCCCCGGCCTTCTCCTCGGCCGGCCGGCCAGTTCGGTCAGCGATGGCAAGAACCCGGCCAGCGTCTTGCCGGCGCCGGTCGGGGCGATTAGTAATACCGACCGGCCGCCCTGGGCTTTGGCCAGCAAATCGATCTGGTGGGCGCGCGGCGACCAGCCCTTTTCTTCAAACCATTTGACAAATGGCTCGGGCAGGACGACGGCGGCATTCTGTTCGGCAAGGCGCGGCTGCTCTGTCACGCGCCAGACGTAGCGCGGCGGCGCGCAATCGCCAAGCAGAATCAGAACAAAAGGTGATCGATTCGCGTTACGGCCGGCGAAACCCGGTCGGTCCGCCATAGAGATAGCCGATACGGGCGACCGCCTCCCTCAGTCCTTCACGCGACACCAGCATGGTGTGGCCGTTGGCGTGGATCATGGTCTCCGGATCCGTCATGATCGCGACGTGGCCTTTCCAGAAGACCAGGTCGCCGCGCCGCAACCCGGCAAAATCCGGCCCGAGGTCGAGCGGTTCACCGACGGTCGCCGCCTGCATGTCGGTGTCGCGCAGCACTTGCCTGCCAGCCATGTGCATTGCAAGTTGCACGAGACCGGAACAATCGATGCCGAAGCCGGAAACGCCGCCCCATAGATAGGGCGTGCCGAGAAACGCCTCGGCGACCGCGACGTAGTCGGGGGCAACCTCGGCGACAGGCCTGAGATGGTCAGATATGACCGCCTCGCCGGATGGCAGCAGAGCATAGTACGTGCGGCGTGTTTCAGCCGCGCCTTTCACTGTTACCGCTGACCCCATCGAGAGCTCCCCGCTCACCGGGAACCGCAAATCCGGTCCCGGATAGAGGAAAGTGCGCGGCACCGAGACAACATGCGTGGGTGCATGGTCCCGACCGCCCAGCACAGTGTCGGCGACATAGCCGACATAGCCGTCGCGCTCGGCCTGTATCCAGGCCCAGCCCTCAACGTCCTCGAAGACGAGGACGTCTTCGCCGAACAGAAGCTGGGTATCGACGCCGGCATCCGGGCGCGGAGCCTTGCGGACATCGGCCGCGGAGGCTGATATGCGAGCCGGCCGGCCGGCGACGAAACGGTCGGCGGCGACCTCGCCTGTCAGCCTGGCGTCGGCGAGATCGGAGCGGAAGGCATGGAGGCGGGCATCCCTGGCGGTCAAATCGGCAACTCGTTCAAATGGGCAACTCTTGGGCTCTGGCAATGATAACATCGCCAAAGCGCTCGACAAAGAGCGCGCCTTCGACTGTGCGCCTGACCAGCACGTTGCGCTTGTCGAGCTCGTCGCGGTGGCGCGACACCAGTTTCAGCGCCCCCATCGTATCGAGCGCACGGGTGATCACCGGCTTGGTGACGTTGAGTCGGGCGGCTAACCCCCGCACCGTGTGCGGCGGCGGATCGAGATAGATGGTGAACAGGATCGCCGTCTGGCGCATAGTGAGATCGGGCGCGTCGTCACGCACCTCGGATAACACCACCTGTTGCCATAGTCGCAAGGCCTGGCTTGGACGCATGATAATCGACATCCGTCCAGCATGACGGAAAATTGTTTCGGTTCCGTTTCAGTCAATACCTTCGTCGGCTATGCCCGAGAATCAGCCGTAGCGGTTCGAAATGACCTGCTCCAGCGCCCGGATGCCTTGCGCTTCGCCACCGGCAAGGCCGTGCGGGCGGTCGAACGGGTTCCAGGCGAAGATGTCGACATGCGCCCAGCCGGCGGTCTTTTCCACGAAGCGCTTCAGGAAAAGCGCCGCGGTGATCGAGCCGGCGAAACCGTCCGACGTGACGTTGTTGATGTTGGCCACCTTCGACGCCAGCTTGGCGTCATAGGGCTTCCACAACGGCATGCGCCATAGCGGATCCTCGACCGCAACGGAGGCGTCCGCCAGCTCGGATGCAAGCGCCTCGTCACCGGTGTAGAACGGCGGCAGGTCGGGACCGAGCGCAACACGGGCAGCGCCTGTCAGCGTCGCCATATCGACCAGCATCTGCGGCTCTTCGTCGTCGGCCAAGGCCAAGGCATCGGCGAGCACCAGCCGTCCTTCGGCGTCGGTGTTGCCGATTTCGACGGTGATGCCCTTGCGGCTCACCAGCACGTCGCCTGGCCGGAAGGCGTTGCCGGCTATCGAATTCTCGACAGCCGGGATGAGCACGCGAAGCCGGACCTTCAGCCCGGTGGCCATGATCATGGAAGCGAGGCCCAGCACGTTGGCAGCGCCGCCCATGTCCTTCTTCATCAAAAGCATGCCCGAGGACGGCTTGATGTCGAGACCGCCTGTATCGAAGCAGACGCCCTTGCCGACCAGCGTTATCCTGGGGGCATTGTTCGGCCCCCAAATCATGTCGATCAGGCGCGGCGCGTCGGCAGAAGCCCGACCGACGGCGTGGATCATCGGAAAGTTGGCGGTAAGAAGATCGTCGCCTTTGGTCACCGATAATTCGGCCTTGTGCGTCGCGGCCAAGGTTCGGGCGGCTTTTTCCAGCTGATCGGGGCCCATATCGCTGGTCGGCGTGTTGACCAGATCGCGCGCCAGGAAAACTCCATTGGCGATGCGGCGGATGCGGGCAATGTCGGTGCCTGCCGGCAGCGCGAGGCGAAGCGTCTTGCCTGGCTTCTTGCCGTAGCGGGTGAAGACATAGCCGCCGAGCGCTACGGCGAGTGCCGTAAGCTCCGGCTTGGCCGGTGCGGACGCAAAATGCCACTCGCCTTCGGGCAAGGCTCTCGCTAGTGCGCCGATGGCCAGTGCGCCCTCGCCATCACCGGTGCCGAACAGGGCTCCGGCAATCGCGCCGTTGTCGCCAGGCACGATCAGCGTCCTGCCGGCCTCGCCGGAAAAGCCGTTGGCCTTGGCCCAGGCGACCGACGATGGCGCAAGGCCCGCCGCCGCCAGAGCATCCTTCGCCACCAGATGGACCGGCAGCGCATTGCTCAATTCTTTCTCGACGAGTTCGACAGGCATTCGCTGGCCTCCGGCTTCCGAGTCGGCGTTTCTTAACTCTCCGTTAGGGTTAACAGAATATTTCTGCGGGAGGAAAGATGACCTCGCAAATGGTCACGCGCATGAACGGAGCCCTGGTGCCGATGCCGACCAACCGCAGGATGAACGCCAGCGCAAATAGGCTGATCAGCACGGCGTTGATGATGGCGCTTGCCGCAGGCGTCGCCGGCTGCGGAACCAGCAAATTGACGACTGGCTCGATTTCTCGTCCAAGCGGCAAGCCGCTGGAAACAATGTCGGCGGGCGAACTGCACAACGCTACGATGGCGCTCGGCCAGTCCTATTCGAAAAACCCCAGCGACAAGCGGATCGCGACAAATTATGCCGCGGCGCTGCAGATGGACGGCGACGCAGACCAATCGCTTGCGGTGATGCGCAAGCTGGCGATCGCCCTGCCGAAGGACCGCGACGTGCTCGCCGCCTATGGCAAGGCGCTTGCCGCCAACGGACAGTTCGAACCGGCTCTCGATGCCGTGCGCCGCGCCCAGACGCCCGAATATCCTGACTGGAAACTGGTATCGGCGGAAGCTGCTATTCTCGACCAGCTCGGCCAGAAGGACGAGGCGCGCCAAGGCTATCGCAAGGCGCTTGACCTCAGGCCGAACGAACCGTCGATCCTTTCCAATCTCGGCATGTCGTACGTGCTGGAAGGTGATTTGCGCACGGCCGAAACCTATATGCGCTCAGCCGCCCAGCAGCCGAATGCAGATAGCCGCGTCCGCCAGAACCTTGCGCTGGTCGTCGGTCTGCAAGGCCGTTTCGACGAGGCTGAGAAGATCGCCTCGCAAGAGCTGTCGCAGGATCAGGCGCAGGCTAACGTCGCTTACCTTCGCCAGATGCTGGCGCAGCAGAATGCCTGGAGCCAGCTCAAGGACCAGGACAAGGCAAAGCCCGCCACCAACTGACCGCTTCGAGCGCCGAACCGGCGCGCGAATTCCGCAACATGTCTAACGCAAAGAGCCGCGCTGCACCGGCAGCGTGGCTCTGAATCGTATCAGCGTTTCTGGCAACGCCGCTGGCGCTACTCGCTGCTGGATTTCGGCTGGTCGCCAAAGATGCCGCGCTGGCTCACCTGGATGCCGGCGGGACCCAGAATGATGGCGAACAGCACCGGCAGGAAGAACAGGATCATCGGCACGGTGAGCTTCGGCGGCAGCGCGGCCGCCTTCTTCTCGGCGGCATTCATGCGCATGTCGCGGCTCTCACTGGCAAGCACCCGCAACGCATGCGCCACGGGCGTGCCGTAGCGCTCGGCCTGAACCAACGCCTGGGACACCGACCTGACGGATTCCAGGCCAGTTCGGCTTGCAAGGTTCTCATAGGCCTGCTTGCGCTCCTGCAGATAGGAAAGCTCGGCGTTTGTCAGGATGAATTCTTCCGCCAATGCCACCGATTGCGCGCCGATCTCATCGGCGACCTTGCGAAGCGCCGCTTCCACCGACATGCCGGACTCGACGCATATCAGCAACAGGTCGAGCGCGTCCGGCCACGCCATCTGAATCGATTGCTTGCGCTTGGTAGCGCGGTTGTTGACGTAGAGCACCGGCGCGTAGAATCCCGCATAGGCTACCACGATGCACACGAACAGCTTCACGAAAAGCGGCTGCTCGGGCAATCCGCCGAGCACGAACAGATACATCGCCGCCAATGCAAAGCCGATGAAGGGCAGGACGAGACGGAAGAAAAGGAAGCGCGTCAGCGGATTTTGCCCGCGAAAACCTGCCACTTTCAATTTCTGCAAGGTACCTTCATCCGCCAGCGCACGCCTGAGATCCAGGCGATCGACAATATTGCGCATGCCGACCGACTGTTCTTCGCGCAGGCCCTTGCGGCGGCGGTCGGCTTCGACTGCCAGCCGCGCGCGCTGCTTGGCGCGCAGCTCATCGCGCTCCAGCGCTACGGATTTCATGCGCGCCTTGAGCTGGTTCCCGCCAAAAGCGGGCAGCAGCGTGAAGACGGTCGCAAACACCGCGATGCCGACCAGCAGTGCGATCAGCAGGGACGGGTCGGTGAGAGTTCTGATGACGTGATCGGTCATACGCGAGTCCTAGACTTCGAAATTCATCATCTTGCGCATTACCAGGACGCCCATCGACATCCAGATGCCGGAACAACCGAGGATCAGATGGCCGGTGCTGGTGATGAAGAGGGGCATGATGTAGTTCGGGCTCGTCAAATAGACGAGAAAGGCGACGACGAAAGGCAACGCGCCGATGATCACGGCGGATGCCTTGGCTTCCATGGACAATGCCTGGACCTTGGCTTTCATTTTCTTGCGGTCGCGAAGCACGCGCGAAAGATTGCCCAGCGCTTCGGAAAGATTGCCGCCGGCCTGAGACTGGATCTGGATGACGATGCCGAAGAAGCTCGCCTCGGTGCACGGCATCGTTTCTGGCATGCGCATGGCCGCGTCGGGGATCGACAAACCCATTTGCTGCGAATCGACTATGCGGCGGAACTCGGTCTTGACCGGCTCGGGGGATTCGTTGGCGATCAGGCGCACGGCGTCGTTCAGCGGCAGGCCGGATTTTACCGCACGCACGATGATATCGAGCGCGTTCGGAAATTCGTTGAGGAACGCCTTGACGCGGTGCGCGCGGCGAAACGAGACGAACCAGCGGGGCAGACCCAAGACGCCGACCAGCAGCGCAGCCGGCAAGACCAGCAGCGGTGCGCCGATGAAATAAACAAGAGCCGTCAAGACGACGCCGCAGACCGCCGAGTAGACATAGAAGCGCTCGAGCGAGATCTTCATGCCGGCCTGACGGATTTGGATCTTCAGCGGTGGTTTCTTGACCAGGCTCTGATTGGACTTTTGCTTTTGATCGAGATCCTTCAGCGAATCCTGGACGGACTTGCGACGCTTGGCCGCTTCCGCCACGCGATCGCGCGACGCCTTGACGACGGATCGATCCGTCTCGGCGGTCTTGATCGATTCAAGCCGCTTGCCGACCTGCTTCTCGGTGCTGATCCGGTTGAACAGGAAAGCATAGGCCACAGCGCCGGCGCTGAAGCCGGCGAGCACAACGAATGCCAATACGGTGCCGTCAATTCCGAACATCGACCCTGGCCCCCACGCTTCCAGACGGATCAATCAGCGCGTTTCTCCATCGCCTCGAGCGCAACCGCGAGGCGCTGCTCCTCACCGTAGTAGCGGGCGCGCTCCCAGAAATGCGGACGGCCGATCCCAGTCGACACGTGCTCGCCCAGCAGCCTGCCGTTCGCGTCCTCGCCCTTGATGTTATAGAGAACGATGTCCTGGGTGATGATGACGTCACCTTCCATGCCGATCACCTCGGTGATGTGGGTGATACGCCGCGATCCGTCGCGCAGGCGTGCAGCCTGTATGATCACGTCGACGGAGCCGACGACGATTTCGCGCACGGTTTTTTGCGGCAGCGTATAGCCGCCCATGGCGATCATCGACTCTATACGGTTGAGGCATTCGCGCGGGCTGTTCGAGTGGATCGTTCCCATCGAGCCGTCATGGCCGGTGTTCATCGCCTGCAGCAGGTCGAACACTTCGGGTCCGCGCACTTCGCCGACGATAATACGTTCGGGGCGCATGCGCAGACAGTTCTTGACCAGGTCGCGCATGGTCACTTCGCCCTCGCCTTCGAGGTTGGGCGGACGGGTTTCGAGACGCACCACATGCGGCTGCTGCAATTGCAGCTCAGCTGAGTCCTCGCAGGTGATGACGCGTTCTTCGCGGTCGATATAGTTGGTCAGGCAATTGAGCAGCGTCGTCTTGCCTGAGCCGGTACCGCCCGAGATGACAATGTTGCAGCGGACACGCCCGATGATCTTGAGAATCTCGGCCCCTTGCGGAGAAATCGAGCCGAACTTGACCAGCTGGTCGAGCGTCAGCTTGTCCTTCTTGAACTTGCGGATGGTAAGTGCGGTGCCGTCGATAGCCAGGGGCGGTGCGATGACGTTGACACGGGAGCCATCAGGAAGACGCGCATCGCAGATCGGGCTTGATTCATCGACGCGGCGGCCAACCTGGCTGACGATACGCTGGCAGATGTTGAGGAGCTGCTGGTTGTCGCGGAAACGGATGCCGGTCTGCTCGACCTTGCCGTTGACTTCGATGTAGACGTTCTTGGAGCCATTGACCATGATGTCGGCAATATCGTCGCGGGCAAGCAGTGGCTCCAGCGGCCCGTAGCCCAAAACGTCGTTGCAGATATCCTCGAGAAGCTCTTCCTGCTCGGCGATGGACATCGCGAAATTCTTGATCGCGATGATGTCGTTGACAATGTCGCGGATTTCCTCGCGCGCGCTTTCGGGATCGAGTTTGGCGAGCTGCGACAGATCTATCGTATCGATGAGTGCGGCGAAGACCTGGCTTTTGGTGTCGTAGTAGGTTTCGCTCTTTTGGCGCTGGATACTTTTCGGCTCCGGGGCCAATGGCGGCGGCTCGACCGCACGGCGAACCGCCGGCGCGGCAGGCGCGCCGGATGGCGGCAGCGCCGCCGACCTGGCAGTTACAGCCGCTTCCACAGGGTTCGCGGCCGCCGGCGCAGCAGGTGCGGGTGCTGGCTGACGGAATTCCGGAATGGTCCGGTTGCCGTCGTCGCTGCCTCTTTTACCAAACATGATCGCTTACCAATTCCACCGCTGAGGCATCACTTCTTGTTGCGCGAAAGCTTGCCGATCAGATTGCCGAGGCCAGCCTTTTTCTTCACTTTGATTTCGCTGCGCCCTGTCAGCACATGGGCGATCTCGTTGATCGTGGCGACAACCGGACTCTTGGCATCCATCTCACCGAGCATACGTCCGTTGTTGGCAGCATTTCCGAACAAAAGCGGCTCGAACGGGATGACCGACATCGGCGAAAGGCCGAGCGATTCGGAGAAGTCGGACGGCGTAATCTCAGGACGTTTCGGCACACCGGCCTGGTTGATCACAAGCTTTGGCGCGGGATCGTTCGGACGAAGCCGCTTCAGCATGTCGACCAGGTTCTTCGTGTTGCGCAGATTGGCCAGTTCGGGCGTCGCCGTGATGACGATCTCGTCGGCCTTGACCAGCGTGTTCTTGGTCCAGCCGGCCCACACGTGGGGAACATCGAGCACGAGGAGCGGCGCGCTACGCTGGGCTATGTCGATAAGCTGGGTGAAGGCGTCGGGATCGAAATCGTAGACCCGCTCCAGCGTCGAAGGGGCCGCAAGCAGCGACAGGTGCTCGGCGCATTGGGCGAGCAGCCGGTCGAGATAGAGCTCGTCGACGCGTTCCGGCGAGAAGACTGCCTCGGCAATGCCTTGCGCCGGATCCTGGTCGAAATTGATATTGGCCGTTCCGAAGGCGAGGTCGAGATCGGCGACAACCACTTCGGATTTGAAAAGGGACGACATGGCCCAGGCCACATTATGGGCTATGGTCGAGGAGCCGACGCCGCCTTTGGCGCCGATGAAGGCAATCGAGCGGCCGATCGGCTCAGCTTCCGGATCAACGAAGATCGAAGACACCACGCTGACGATGTCGGCCATCGATACGGGCGCGATGACATACTCGGAAATGCCCGAACGGATGAGTTCGCGGTACAAGCCGACATCGTTGTAGTGGCCGACAACCACCACCTTGGAGGTCGGGTCACAATGCTCGGAGAGCTGGGCGAGTTGTTCCAGCAACAGCTTCGGCTCGCTGCGCGATTCAAGCAGGATCAGGTTCGGTGTCGGCGCCGACTGATAGAATTCGATAGCGGTAGGGATGCCCCCCATATGCACTTTCAGATGGGCCTTGGCCATGCGGCGATCCTCGCCGGCGCGCTCGACCGGATTGGCTACGCCTTCGGTCTCGCAAAATGCCTGGATCGAAATGCGCGGGATCGGCCGCAACGCCTGCATCGCGGCAATATCCTGCTCCGAGGTTTCGCCGCCCGGTACCTCTGTGTCGTAGGCAAGATTGCTCATTGTCATCACTTTCCGTGACTTGCGCGGCTTAGGGTTTGTTGAGCCTCAACACTCGTTAATATTCGACTTCCGAATTGCCGAGGAATTCGTCCGAAATACCTCTGTCACGATAGACGTCGATCACCGCGCTCCGATTTGCCGCGTCGATGGGTGTCTGTTTGCGCGGTCCGATCAGATCGACCGGATTGGCCATCTGGGCGGCAAGGTTGTTTTGGTACGAACAGCCGAAATCGGCATAGTGCTTGTTTTCCGAAGTCTCCAGCAGGTCTTCGGGCCAGCGCCCGCATTTATCCGTCTGAGCCTTCACCGAGACGTAGGCGACACGGACCGGGGCGGACGCTTCGACCGAACCGGATTGATAGGACCGCATGGCGATCCGCTTCCGGCTGATGCCGCTGGCCATGGCAAGCCTGGCGAAATCGCGGCCGGCGGCGGCCGCCGCGATTTCGTTGGCCGAACCGCTCGGAATCTCGATCGTCAGCACCGGAGCCGCGCTCCTGTCGTATCCGTCCAGGAAGCCCAGGAGCGTGTCGCGCTGGGATCTGGTCATGCCACGGTCGCCGGCGCCGACCGGAAGGTCGATCTTCTGTATCTTCTCGGCTATGACGATCGGATGGGTGGTGCGATAATCGTCCGGTATGGCACCCACCGTGACGCTGTCGCGATTGGCGCAGCCGGCCAGCAATGCCGCCACCGCGATCGCCATAATGGGAACGGCCGGCCGCCAGATTCGCGAATGGACCGACCGCGTCGCGGTGATCGCCCGTGCCTTCGATGCTGCCTTAGACATGACCGCTTCCCCGCTTACTTGTAGATGAAGCCGACAACGCCGTGGTAACGGCCGTTGGGCTTGTCGGTCTGCATGGTGCCGTAGACACGGTTGACGCGGCCAAGGAAAATGCCGGCACCATCGCTGGCGGCGTTGAAATTGTCATCCGGCTTGGCAAGATCGTTGCGCGCCACCGGCTTCACCAGATACGGCGTAATGATGATGACGAGCTCGGTCTCGTTGCGAACGAAATCCCTGCTGCGGAACAGCGCGCCAAGCACTGGAATCTTTGTCAGACCAGGCAAGCCGTTGACGGCTTGCCTGAGATCATCGCGGACAAGGCCGGCAATCATCATCGAGCCGCCCGAAGGCAGTTCCACTGTTGTGTCGGCCAAGCGCTTGCGGAGCGACAGGGCGTTCATGCCGGGGCTTGTTACGCCTTCGGACAAAGATACTGATCCCTCCGTTGTCGGCTCGGAGACCGAGGTCCTGACCTTCAGGCTGATGCGGCCGGGAGACAGCACCACCGGCTGGAATTCCAGGCCAATGCCATATTCGATCTTCTCGATTGAATAGGTCTTCAGACCTGTCTGGTTATCGTTGGATACGGCTTGGGAAACGCTGGTCACCATATTGTATTCACCGCCGACCTTGAAGGTCGCCTTCTCGCCGGATACCGCTGTCAGTGTTGGCTCGGCCAGGGTTTTCATGACGCCTGACTGTTCCATGGCGTTGATGTAGGCCTGCAGCGTCGAGCTGCCGATGGCGAGGCCCGAGTTCGACAGCGACTTGCCCAAACCGGTGAAATTGTCGCTTACCGCACCCCAGCTGATGCCGTTGCTGCTGCCGCTGCCCATCATATTGACGCCGAGCTGCTTCATCACCGAGCGGCTGACTTCCGCAACCGTCACCTTCAGCGTGACCTGGTCGTCGCCGATGATCTGCAGCAGGTTGACGATCTGGCTGACGCGACGCTCGGCATCCGGGTTGTCAATGGCGACGCCAGCCTCGGCCGAACCGCCGGCGGCAGTCTGCGAATATTGTCCCGTGGTCGCTTCACCGCCCGACACGAAGATGGTGGCCAGCTGTTCCGCCCGCTTGGCATCCAGGGGCGTGTCCACGGTTCCGGTCAGAACGACATTGTCGTTCAGGAGTTCGACTTTGACGGTCGATGACGGGATGAAGCGCCTGATATAGTCCTCCAGCCCGGCAACATCGCGTTCGACCGCCAGATCAAGGCTGACGATCTGCTCGCCATTCGGGCCAAAGACGAAGATGTTGGTCTCGCCGACCGCCTTTCCGAACAGATAGATGCGCCTGGCAGTGCGGGTCACCGCGTCGGCTACAGCTGGGTTGGCGACGAGAATATCGTAGGCATCGCTCGGCAGGTCGATGACCACCGATTTGTTCAGTCCGAGCTTGACCCGCTGGGTGGCGGTCGAAGCCGTGACCCTGGCGTTGTCGCCTGCTGCGCTGGCACAGAGAACGCCATATGCATTCGTTCCAAGGAAAAGCAGGCCGATCGCCGCAGCCAGCGTGACCGGCAATTTGGTTTTTAGCCTCATTTCCTCGCCCCCACTTCGGAAACTTCGCCCGACTTGATCAACCGCACGGTTCCGCGCCGGCCATTGCCGGAAACCAGGTAATCGGCTTCGCCCACATTCTTGTCCTGACTGTCCTTGATCGAGCGCAGCGCCAATGTCAGGCGATCCGCCATCTGCTGTGCGACGGTGATGATCTCGGACTGCTGCGGCGTCAGTTCCAGGGTGGCGGTCTGGCCAACCCTGGTCTTCTTACCTTCCTCGTCCTCCTGAATGGTCTGGTCGATCGCCAGGACGCGAATGTTCTTCAGGATAGTTTCGGTCGTGAAGCCCGGACCACCGCCATTGGCGGGATCGGCTCTGCGGGTCATGATGACGTCGACGAAATCGTTGGGAAGAATAAAGCCACCGGCCGAGGTGTCGGCCGAGATGCTTGTGGCAACGGCCCGCATGCCGGAGGGCAGGATCGACGACATGAAGCTTTGCCCTTCACCGATCAGCTTCGAGCGCCGCAGCGGCTCGCCGGCGTAGAGCGCCACGCGAGCGACGGCGCCCTTCAGCTTGTCCAGCGCTTCAGGCTCGGCGGCGCGGGTGATGAAATTTGCGTTGATGCCTGCGGACGGCCATGACTCCCAGGAAATGTTGTTTTCAAGCGGACTGCCCATCGGAACGTCGCCGGAAAGAACAAGCACATCCTGCAGCGCGATCGCCGGCGCCTGAGGACCGGAATCGACAACCGGAGGCGGCGGAGCCACGACCATGTTCTTCGCGACATAGCCTGCACCACCGGCCGCGGCTATCGCCACGCTCAGAATAATCAATCGGGATGCTGGCATCTGTCCGAACCTCGCCTTGGCAAACCACGTAGCCAAGCGGGACTTTGCAGCGGCAATCGTCAAAACAAGGTTAATGTTATACTTACGATCGTGATTAATTTAACGTTTACATAAATTGGACCGACAAGCCCGGCCCGAAGGAAAACGTGGCCAACTCGCCTGCTCGGCGCCAATGGCGTAAAGCGAAATTCAGCCCGCCAGCCTGGTAAGTGCCCAGGCCATCAACGGCGAGTCGGAATAGGTGAGCAGACCGCCAATGCCAAGCGCAATGCCGTACGGAACGCCGGTCGCCTCATCGGCGAAATGGCGCAGGAACGGATTGTGGCTTGTGACGGCGGCAAGCGGCGATTTTCGATAGGCGAGGATGGCTAGCGTCAGCAGGCCGCCGATGAATGTCGAGGCGACGAGGTATTCGATGAGATGGATGTTCAGTCCCATCCACATGGCAGTGGCAGCCAGAAGCTTGGCGTCGCCGCCGCCCATGCCGCCCAGCGCGAACAGGCCGAACGTCACCGCGAGAACCAGGCCGGCGGCGGCGAAATGCCAGCCATAGGTGGCCCAGTCCATGCCGGTCAAAGGCGCAACCAAGGCGAAGACAACCACAAGCAACACCGGCACGCGATTGGCGATCGTCATCGAAAGCATGTCGGAGATCGCGGCAAAAAGCATGCAGAACGGAAACACGACGAAGATCACGGCTTCAAGCATCGGCGCGCCTATGACCCAATTGCATCTGGCCCCAGCCTAATCCTATTCGATTAACGACTGATGAGGCCTAAATTTCAAATCATACCAGGACTAAATAAGGGCCGCCAGTGCGGCGGCCCTTATTTCAGAACAACCGAACCCGTTACGGTCAGCTACCGTTCACCTTAGTGGAGATGGCGGTGAACTTGGCGTTCAGCGAGTTGCCGAGCTGGCCGGCGCCGACCATGATGGCGAGTGCGATAAGAGCGGCGATCAGACCGTATTCGATAGCGGTCGCGCCGGATTCGTCCTTCACAAAACGTGCGATGAGGTTAGACATTCGAGCTCCTACTCCAATTGTTACAGCACTTCCGTCAACTTCTCTTGGTGGCTGATCGGATACTGCGAATCTAAGGAGAAGCTGTTTCAATCGGCTTAATAAACAGGCTTACCGATTCCTTTCCCGCTTCGACGAGATTGCGTGGTTAACCCAGAACTAAAATACCCGCCGCTAGGCGCCCGGGCTGACAAAAGGCGCAAAAGGCGCAATTCGGCAAAGACGTTCCAGCCGTGCCGGCTAGGCCCAATGCCGGTTCCGGCTTGATCCTGAACTCCAGCCGCTTAACGGTTGGTTCACCAATCTCGTTCATGTTCCGTTGAACAGTTTGCCAGGGGGCGCCTCAATGGCCGGGCCGAGATCATCATTTCCAGTTGCCGTGCTTTTTGCCGCAGCGGCTTTCGCCTTTCCAGCCAAGGCCGGCGCCGGCATCGAGGTGACGATGAACCAGGCAAAGATCATCAAATTGTCGCGCGCCGCCGATACGATTGTCGTCGGCAATCCGGCGATCGCCGACGCCTCCGTGCAGGACGCATCGACGATCGTACTGACCGGCAAGGGATTTGGCGTCACCAATCTCGTCGTCCTCGACCAGGAGGGTAACCCGATCGTCGATGAGCAAATAACCGTCGTGCGCCAGGCAGCGTCGTCGGTGCGCATCTATCGGCGTTCCGAAGTACAGACCATGTCCTGCGCGCCATATTGCGAAAGCTCGTATAAGAGCGATGCCGAGAAGGCCTCTGAAGCCGAAATGAGCGCCGGGCATTAGCTAGCCGACGTGTCCGCCTTTGGCGGGAACGTGCTTCGGTTATCGCCGGGTTAAGGCCTTCCCGTTGAATTTAACGGTCATTCCAACCGGACTTCAATCGGTTCCGACTAAGGGTGGGACCGATACAGAAGCGGCATCGGCGGGCAGAGGACATGAACAAGGCAGGACGAGCAGGTTCTCCAAGACGGTTTTTGGGCGACCGCCGCGGAAGCACGGCGATCGAATTCGCCATGCTTGCAATTCCTTTCGCGCTTCTTGTCTTCGCCATCCTGGAGAGCTGCATTTCTTTTGCCGCACAGGAAGTGATGGCAAACGCCACCGACGACATCGCGCGCCAGCTGCGTACCGGCCAACTAAGACCGGCCGATGTGTCCGGGACCAAGCTGCGGGATATGATCTGCACCAAATTGGAGATCATGGTCGCCAAGACCTGTCCCGGATTGCTGGTGGACTTGCGGGAATATCCGACCTTCGCCGATGCGGCGCTGGCCGGTTTCAAGATTCAGGATGGCGATGTCGTGCTGACCAAGGGCACGAGCACACAGACCTTCACCGTCGCACCTGGCCTGGCGGAGTCGAGAAACATGCTGCGTGTTTTTTACAAATGGCCGGTGATGACCGACTTCATGGCCAAATCGATGGCCAACCTGAAGGACGGCAAAACGCTGCATTTTGCTTCGATCACTTGGCAGAACGAGCCGTTCGACAACTGAACCACGTAGTCGCTTGAAAAGGGCAAAGCCATGATTCGTGCGGGGGCACAGCTGGGCATCGCAGGGATTTGTACAAGAGCAGTCCGGCTTTGCTCGGACCGCCGCGGTATTGCGGCTGTCGAGTTTGCCCTCATCGTGCCTGTCCTGTTGATCATGTACTTTATGACAATGGAGGCCTCGCAAGCCATCGAGACCAGCAAGAAGGTCAGCCGCATCGGCAGCATGGTAGCGGACCTCGTCACGCAGCAGCAGACCGTCAAGGCGGCCGATGTCGATGCCATCATGGCGATCGGCAGTTCCACGCTCCAGCCCTACAACCGCTCGAAACCGAAGATCATTATCACGGCGATACAGGTGACGAACGAGACGACGCCGAAAGTCCTGGTCGTGTGGTCGCGCAAACTGGTCGATGGCGTCTCTAGCGTCGACGCTGTCAAGGATTCCACCACAACGGTCCCGAGCGCGCTCAAGATCAAAGGCACGTTCCTCATTCGGGTCGAAAGCGATCTCGCCTACAAGCCAATCATCACCTGGTCGGCGGACGGCCAAAGCCGGTTCGGGTTGAGCTCGGTCTTCAATTCGATATCGATGGCGGAAACTTATTATCTGCGGCCGCGCAGGAGCCCGACCATTCCGTGCAGCGATTGCTGACGCCTGAAGCCCGCTAACCGGTCTGTTGCTATTGCTTGCGACCGCGGGCCGAGACTAGACGCACGATGGCTGCAGCCAGCACATAGTCCCTCGGACCGGCAACGGTTCGGCGACGATACCGATACGGAACGTTCCGATAACATCGCGCCAATCGGCTCGCGCCAGGTTTGTGCAAGACGCATCCAGCAGCAAAGCCAGTACGGCGGCGAATGCCGTCAGGGCAAGCCTCATGCGAGCTCCGCGCCGCGCATTTCCATCCGCAGATCGACCATGCCGCGATTCGTCTCTCCGGGACCAGCACGCCAAGCCGTGCCGTTGGGTTTCCGAATTGCCAATGGCGGCGCGGAACCCTATGTCTGAGCCAACACACAGGCAATGATGAACCTTTCGATGGCACGCGCCTTCCTTTTTGTCCTCGACTCCTTCGGCATCGGCGGCGCGGCCGATGCCGAACGTTATGGCGACACCGGCTCTAATACGTTCGCACACATCGCGCGGGCCTGCGCAGAAGGCCGCGCCGATCGCGAAAGCCTGCGTGCCGGACCCCTTCTTGTACCAAACATGCTCGCGCTCGGCCTCGGCCAGGCCGCGGCAACGGCGACGGGTTTCAGGTTCGAGAATGCCGGCAGTGCGCCGCTTGCCGCCGCCTTTCACGGCGCGGCCCAAGAGGTTTCGAGCGGCAAGGACACGCCATCGGGCCATTGGGAAATAGCCGGCCTGCCGGTCCGTTTCGACTGGGGTTACTTCCCAGACAAGATTCCCGCCTTTCCGGCCGAGTTGACCGACGCAATGGTGCGTGAAGGGAAGGTGCCTGGCATCCTCGGCAATTGCCATGCTCCGGGCACCGAGATTATCGAACGGTTCGGCGAAGGCCATATCCGCACCGGCAAGCCGATCTGCTACACCTCGATCGACTCCGTCCTGCAGATCGCCGCGCATGAGGTTCATTTCGGCCTGGAACGGCTTTACGAGTTCTGCAAAGTGGTGCGCAGGCTCGTCGATCCGCTGAATATCGGCCGCGTCATCGCGAGGCCGTTTATCGGTGAAACCGCCGCCACGTTCGAGCGAACGCATAATCGTCGCGACTATGCCGTACCGCCGCCGGAACCGACGCTGCTCGATCGGCTGACGGCGCGCGGCAGCCGGGTTATCGCGATCGGCAAGATCGGCGACATTTTCGCCCATCGGGGGATCTCGGAAGTCCGCAAGGCTGCCGGCAACATGGCGATGTTCGACAAAACGCTTGGTGCCATGGAAGACGCCCGCGACGGCGACCTCGTCTTCGCGAACTTTGTCGACTTCGACACCGAGTTCGGGCATCGGCGCGACGTTGCGGGATATGCCGCCGCACTCGAAGCTTTCGACCGGCGCCTGCCCGAGGCATTCGCCCGGCTGAGGCCAGGCGATCTGCTCATTTTGACCGCCGATCACGGCAACGATCCGACGTGGCGCGGCACCGACCACACGCGCGAGCGTATTCCGATTATCGGGACACGGCCGGGTTTCAAAGGCGCAGAGATCGGACTGAGGACAACATTTGCCGACATCGGCGAAACCGTGGCCGAACATCTCGGGCTGGCGCGCGGCCGTCACGGCACCTCCTTCCATGCCACGATAGGTGGCCATGCCTGAGCTGCCGGAGGTAGAGACAGTCAGGCGCGGTCTGCAGCCGGCCCTTGAAGGTGCCCGCATTGTCGGTGTCGAGGCACGCCGGCCGGATTTGCGGTTTCCGTTCCCCGAGAGATTTTCGGAGCGGCTGACCGGCAAGACGATTGCGGCGCTCGGCCGCCGTGCCAAATATCTGACAATGCACATGGACAACGGCCCGGTTCTGATCTGCCATCTCGGCATGTCGGGTTCGTTTCGCATCGAAACGGCCGACGAGAGCGCAACGCCCGGCGCGTTCCACCACGAACGTTCGAAAAACACTGCTCACGATCACGTCGTCTTCGACATCGCATCCCCTGCCGGCGTCCGCTCTCGCGTGATCTTCAACGACCCGCGCCGCTTCGGGTTCATGCTGTTTTCGGAAGGCGAGCCCGACATGCATCCGATGCTGGCGGGATTAGGCGTCGAGCCTACAGGCAACGCACTGGACGGCGCGCTGCTCGCTTCGTTGCTGAAAGGTCGCAAGTCACCGCTGAAAGCGGCACTTCTGGACCAGAGGCTGATTGCCGGGCTAGGCAATATCTACGTCTCGGAAGCGCTTTGGCGGGCCGGCCTGTCGCCGCTGCGCGAAGCGGGCACCCTCGCGAGAGCCGGCAAGAAAGCCAAAGAGCAGAGCGAACGCCTGGCCGAAGCAATCCGCTCGGTCGTCGCCGATGCGATCGCCGCCGGCGGCTCGTCGTTGCGCGATTATATGCAGACCGATGGATCGCTGGGCTACTTCCAGCATTCCTTCGCGGTTTACGATCGCGAGGGGGAAGCCTGCTCCAAGCCTGGTTGTGGCGGCCACATCGAGCGTATCGTGCAAAGCGGTCGTTCGACTTTCCACTGCCGGGCCTGTCAGGCTTGAACCAGAAGCGAGGAGGAGCAAAGCATGGGCTATGAAACCATCATCGTCGAAACCCGCGGCAAGGTCGGGCTGATTACGCTGAACCGGCCGCAGGCGCTCAACGCGCTGAATTCACAAGTGCTGGCGGAACTGGTCGCGTCGGTGAATAGCATGGGCGCCAATGCCGACATCGGCGCCATGGTCATCACTGGTTCGGAAAAGGCTTTCGCGGCAGGTGCCGATATCAAGGAAATGCAGTCCATCTCCTATGTGGATGCCTATCTGCAGGATTTCTTCGTCGGCTGGGAAGAATTTACGCGGGCACGAAAGCCGATCATCGCGGCGGTGGCGGGCTATGCGCTGGGGGGCGGCTGCGAACTGGCGATGATGTGCGACTTCATCATCGCCGCCGACACCGCCAAGTTTGGCCAACCCGAGATCACGCTGGGCGTCATGCCCGGCATGGGCGGATCGCAGCGCCTGACCCGCTTTGTCGGCAAGTCAAAGGCGATGGATATGTGCCTGACGGGTCGAATGATGGACGCAGCCGAGGCCGAGCGTTCCGGCCTTGTCTCGCGCGTGGTGCCAGCCGGCGAGTTGATCGAGGAAGCGCTTAAGGCAGCGTCCAAGATCGCTGGTTTTTCCTTGCCGTCGGTGATGATGGCAAAGGAGGCCGTCAACCGCGCCTATGAGACGACGCTCACCGAGGGTCTGCGGTTCGAGCGCCGGCTGTTTCATTCGCTGTTTGCGCTGGATGACCAGAAGGAAGGCATGGCGGCCTTCACCGGCAAGCGGAAGCCGAATTTCACGAACCGATGAGATGACGAAGGCGCCGGTCAAAAAGAAAGCGCTGCAGCGTTGACGCGCCGGAAAAGCTGAACTATAAGCCGCACCAATCGAGGCGGCCCTGTGGCTGCCCGTTTGTTTTTTGCGCCCTGCGGTATCCCGCAAGCGCCCACCAGATCAGAAGAGAGGCACCATGGCCAATACATCCTCGGCCAAAAAGGCAACGCGCAAGATCGCCCGTCGCGCAGCGATCAACAAGAACCGCCGCTCCCGCGTCCGGACCTACATCCGCCAGGTCGAAGAGGCGCTCGCGGCTGGCGACAAGGCGGCCGCACAGGCTGCCTTCAAGGTGGCCGAGCCGGAATTGATGCGCGCCGCGACCAAGGGCGTGGTGCACAAGAACACGGCATCGCGCAAGGTGTCGCGGTTGGCCCAACGGGTCAAGGTGCTGTCAGCCTGATATATCCATTCCTGAACTGCGCTTCTTCAAACCCGGCCAATCGCGCCGGGTTTTTTCGTTTGCCGGCAAGTACTTAAAAGAAAGCCCGCAAAATGGCGCTCCGCGAGCATTTCAAAGTTCGAAATGCTTTGCCGGCATATACATGCCCGCTCATATTCGGAGCCTCCGAAACCGCCAATACGAAAATTTCCGAGCGTCACAGATTACCTTTTCTTTTCAGAAGCTTACCGATGGTGATCCACAGCTTGTTCACATCAGCTGCGGCCGATAGGCGACAATTGGCTGTCAAGTGAATTATTTCAGAAAATTTCGCGTTGTGTGGCCTTTTTCATATTCGCCGGAAAAGGGTTTGAATCACAATGGCTTTGTCAAAATCAACTGTTGCAGCATGGCGTTCGAAACGTCCCTTGCTAGTCAGATTCCTTAAAAATCCGTTAGGGGTGGCCTTGCCCTATCCACAGCGATTTCGGTAATGTCTGTCCATCGAAGGGACGGGCCCTTGGCCCTTGACCAGCCTGAAACCGGCCAGCTCAAATTGGCAGAGTTTACACCGCGGATTCAACTCCGCGGACGGGGTTGGTTTGTCTTTTCGATACGGTAGGGGACTGGCGTAATTGTACATGGCAGGTCGACGGTGCGCCGGCGGTTTTTCGCCGGACGGCATTTTGTTGCCCTGACATGACCAAAGCGGATCGGCTCTTCGGCGCCGGACCGACAACGAGGCGATTCATCAGCCGGCGGCGGCGATGGTGTCGCAGCGAAGACACGGTCGCCGGAAACATGGATGCAGGAGGCGCATCCCCGGCGGAAAACAGGTACAAGAGACAAGGAACTCGATCATGCAGAGCGGCGGCATCGAAAGGGAGCTTACAGGCGACCTCCCATTTCCTGGAACGTTAATCGGAAGGAACGACATGGCGGCTTCCAATGAAGCTGAACAGAAGTTCGATCGGGTCAAGGCCCAGTTGAAGGCGCGTCTGGGAACCGAGGTCTATTCGAGCTGGTTCGGGCGCATGAAGGTCGCTGAATCCTCTAAGGGCATTGTCCGCATCTCAGTGCCAACCGCATTCCTGCGTTCATGGATCAACGGCCACTATCTCGATCTCATCACCGAGTTGTGGAAGCACGAGGATCCGGAGATCCTCAAGATCGAGATCGTGGTTCGCACCGCCACACGGCAGGGCCGCAACAGCGTCGAGCCAGAAGTGGCCCCGGCGCGCAAGATGACCAGGCAGACGCAAACCGCGCTCTCTGCGGGCACGGCGAGCCCCAGTAGGGTCGAACGGGTCCCGGTACCCCGCCCGGGGATGCCGGCAGAAACCGAGTTCCGGCACAATGTTCTCGGTTCGCCACTCGATCCACGCTATACTTTCACCTCCTTCATCGAAGGACCATCGAACCGAGTGGCTTTTGCCGCCGCCAAGGCGGTCGCGGAATCGCAGTCGAGCGCGGTGCGTTTCAATCCGCTCTTTCTTCACGCGACGGTCGGGCTGGGCAAAACGCACCTGTTGCAGGCGATCGCCGCAGAATCGCTGAAGCAGAATCCGAAATCGCGGGTCGTCTATCTGACGGCTGAGTATTTCATGTGGCGGTTCGCCACCGCGATCCGCGACAACAACGCACTGACGCTGAAAGAACAGCTGCGCGACATCGACCTCCTCATCATCGACGACATGCAGTTCCTGCAGGGCAAGTCGATCCAGCACGAATTCTGCCATTTGATCAACATGCTGCTCGACAGCGCCAAGCAAGTGGTGGTCGCTGCCGACCGGCCGCCGTCGGAATTGGAGTCGCTGGAGCCACGCGTCCGCTCGCGCCTCAACGGCGGCGTCGCGCTGGAAATGTCAGCCCCGGATTTCGCCATGCGTATCGGTATGCTCAAGCTCAGGCTTGCCACCGCCAAGCTCGACGATGCGTCGCTCGATATTTCCGAAGAGATCCTCAACCACGTCGCCCGCACGGTGACCGGCAGCGGACGCGAGCTCGAAGGTGCCTTCAACCAGCTTTTGTTTCGCCAATCCTTCGAACCGCAGATCACCATCGACCGCATCGACGAGATCCTTGGCCACATCTATCGTTCGGGCGAACCCAAGCGGGTGCGTATCGAGGACATCCAGCGCATCGTCGCGCGCCACTACAACGTGTCGAAGACCGAACTTCTGTCCAACCGGCGCACACGCACCATCGTCAAGCCACGGCAGGTCGCCATGTATCTGTCGAAGGTGATGACGCCGCGCTCGCTGCCGGAGATCGGGCGGCGGTTCGGCGGTCGTGACCATACGACCGTGCTGCATGCGGTGCGCAAGATCGAGGATCTTTCCGGTGCCGACAACACACTGGCGCAGGAACTCGAATTGCTGAGAAGGCTGATCAACGACCAGGCCTGACGGCCCGAAAAACGCCGGCTCGCGGACTCCGGCCTTTTTATCCCCAGAAAGCCCGTGCAGCCGGTCCGAACCGGTGGCGCGGGCTTGCGTTTGCCGGGTTTTTCCTGTCAGTTTACGCAGATTCTGAGCCTGTTCAGACCTTTCGCGGGGCGCCGCTTGCCGGAGACCCGTTCATTCATTCAAGCGAGCCTGTTTCGTCATGCGTGTTATCCTGGAACGGTCAAATCTCCTGAAGTCGCTCAACCATGTTCACCGCGTGGTCGAGCGGCGCAATACCATTCCGATCCTGTCGAACGTGCTGCTCAGCGCCGAGGGGGCCAGCCTTGAAATGAAGGCGACCGACCTCGACCTGGAGGTGACCGAAGCAACGCCGGCAAAGGTCGAACGTGGCGGGGCGACGACGGTCCCGGCACATCTGCTCTACGACATCGTGCGCAAGCTTGCCGACGGCGCGGAGGTGGCGCTGAAGACCGACGAAGACGGCAACGCCATGACGGTGACGTCGGGGCGCTCGAGCTTCCGCCTGCAATGCCTGCCGCAGTCCGACTTTCCCGAGCTTTCAGCCGGGTCGTTCTCGCATATTTTCCGGCTCGATTCCGTCGGACTAAAGGGCCTCATTGAAAAGACCCAGTTCGCCATCTCGACCGAGGAGACGCGCTATTATCTGAATGGCATTTATCTGCACACGCACGAGGCCGGCGGCAAGCTGAAGCTGCGCTCTGTCGCGACCGACGGCCACCGGCTGGCGCGCGCCGAGATCGATGCGCCGGCAGGCTCTGAGGGCATGCCTGGCGTCATAATCCCGCGAAAGACGGTCAGCGAGCTGCAAAAGCTGGTCGACGATCCCGATGTTGCAGTCACCACCGAGTTGTCCGACACCAAGATCCGTTTCACCATCGGCAGCGTTATCTTGACCTCCAAGCTGATCGACGGCACTTTCCCGGACTACCAGCGCGTCATTCCGACCGGCAACGACAAGAAGCTGATTATCGATCGCCAGAGTTTCGCCGCTGCCGTCGATCGCGTTTCGACCATTTCGTCCGAACGCGGCCGGGCGGTGAAGCTTTCGATCGCCGAAGGGCAGGTCACGCTTGCGGTCAACAACCCGGATTCGGGCAGTGCCACCGAGGAACTGGCGGCCGACTATTCGTCCGATCCGATCGAAATCGGCTTCAACGCCAAATACCTGCTCGACGTTGCCGCGCAACTGACCGGCACGGAGGCGAAGTTCATGCTGGCGGATGCCGGTTCCCCGACGCTGATCCACGACATGGCCGACGAGACCGCGCTCTACGTGCTGATGCCGATGCGGGTGTAGGGCCCGAACGGGGCCATCTTGCTGTCGTGACCAGATCTGCAAAACCGCAGCAGACGTACATAAGTAAGCTCACACTTACGAATTTCCGCAACTATGCGGCGTTGGCAATCGACCTTGATCCCGGTGCTGTGGTTTTCTCCGGCGACAATGGCGCCGGCAAGACCAATCTGCTTGAAGCGATCTCGCTGCTCACGCCGGGCCGCGGCCTGCGCCGCGCACCCTATTCCGAGGTGGCGCGCGAAGGCGGCGACGGTGGCTTTGCGCTGCATGCCCGGCTTGACGGGCCGGAAGGCCAGGTCGAGATCGGTACCGGAATATCGGGCAGCGACGGCGAAGCCGGCCGGCGGGTGCGGATCAACGGCGCGACGGCACGCTCAGCCGAAGACATGCTGGAATGGCTGCGCGTGGTCTGGCTGACACCGGCCATGGACGGCCTGTTCCCCGGGCCGGCTGCCGACCGCCGGCGCTTCCTAGACCGGCTGGTGCTGGCGATCGATCCTGGCCACGGCCAGCGCGCGCTTGACTACGAAAAGGCAATGCGCGGCCGCAACAGACTGCTCGCCGACGGTTCACGCGACGGTGCCTGGTTCGATGCGATCGAGATGCAAATGGCCGAGACCGGCGTGGCAATTGCCGCGGCGCGTGCCGAACTGGTGCGCCTGCTCGCCGCCATGATCGACCGGCTGCCCGGCGACGGACCGTTTCCGCAAGCCGACATCGGCATCTCTGGCGAACTGGAAGGCGAACTCGGTATTTTGCCGGCCGTCGACGTAGAGGAACGGTTCCGTCGTGCGCTTGCCCAGGGGCGCGACCGCGACCGCACCGCCGGACGCACGCTCGACGGCCCGCACCGTTCCGACCTCGTGGTGCGCCACCGGCCCAAGGCGATGCCGGCCGAGCTCTGTTCGACCGGCGAGCAGAAGGCGCTGCTGGTCGGCATTGTCTTGTCGCATGCGCGGCTAACCGGCGAGATGTCGGGCATGACACCGATCCTGCTGCTCGACGAGATCGCCGCCCATCTCGACGGCGGTCGACGGGCGGCCTTGTTCTCGATCCTGGAGGAACTAAACTGCCAGGCCTTCATGACCGGGACCGATGCCGCGTTGTTTGACAGCCTCAAGGGACGCGCGCAATTCCTGACCGTCGATCACGGCACGGTCAGGCCGACCATTTGAATTTCGTCCATGGCGCATTTCTGAGCTGCATGCATTGACGCCTGACAAGTTTTTTCCTCCGTTATATGGTCCGGCGATGATCACAGCCGCCCTCACCGATGAAGAGCTCGAACGCTACGCCCGCCACATCGTGCTGCCCGAGATCGGCGGCGCGGGCCAGCAGCGGCTGAAGCGGGCGCGGGTGCTCGTCATTGGCGCCGGCGGATTGGGAGCGCCGGTGCTCGAATATCTCGCCGCCGCAGGGATTGGCACTCTCGGTATCGTCGACGACGACATCGTTTCGCTTTCCAACCTGCAACGACAAGTGATCCACGCCACGGGCGATGTCGGGGTGGCGAAAACCGACAGCGCCAGAGCGGCGATCATCCGCATCAATCCAAACGTCGTCGTGGAAGAGCACAATTTCAGGCTGACCGTGGACAACGCCCCTACCCTCATTGCCCGTTATGACATCGTCGTTGACGGCTCCGACAATTTCGAGACACGCTACGCGGTGGCCGACGCCTGCGCCGCGGAAAGCCGGCCGCTCGTGCATGCCGCCGTTGGCCGCTTCGACGGCTCGGTCACCGTACTGAAGCCATTCGAAACCGGCCCGGACGGCAAGTTGAACCCAAGCTACCGCGATCTCTTTCCCGAGGCGCCGCCGCCGGGACTGGTGCCATCCTGCGCGGTGGCCGGCATTGTCGGCGCGCTGACCGGGGTCATCGGCACGCTGCAAGCCATGGAAGCGATCAAGCTGATCACCGGGATTGGCGAGCCGCTGGTCGGACGACTGCTGCTCTACGATGCGCTGGCGGCACGCTTCGACACGATCCGCTACAAGCGAACCAGCCCGTGAGCCTGCCTGCCGACGTTTCCATCGTGCAGCTTGCGGCCGATTTCGACTGTTGGGACGAGGTGCTGGCGCTGGTCATGCGGGCCTTCGCCTTTATGGACGGGGTTATTGACCCGCCGTCCTCGGCGCATCGGCTCACCGTTGAAAATCTCAGGGCTAGAGCGCTGGAGGAGACAGCATTCCTGGCGCTGAAGGAAAACGAGATCGTCGGTTGCGTCTTCATCCTGAAGCGCGCAGACGAGCTCTATGTTGGAAAGCTCGCGGTCGAGCCGGTTCTTCAGGGACAAGGCATTGGAAAACAGCTGATGCAGGCCGTCGAAGATCTTGCCCGCAGCCACAACAGGACCGCCATCGAGCTCCAGACCCGGATCGAGCTGACCGGAAATCACGCAGCCTTTGCCCGCCTCGGTTTTCGTGAAACCGAACGGACAGCGCACAAGGGCTACGACCGGCCGACCTCAATCACCATGCGCAAGGCGTTTTCGTAAGCCAAAGCTATCCAACGACGAACGCGCGGTTGCCGCGGCAAGACCGTGCCGGCGTGACGGCAGGTCACGCCCTCAACGGCAGCACGCGGTCGGGCGGGCGATGACCATCGAAGAAGGCGCGGATATTGATGATCACCTTCTCGCCCATGTCGATACGGCCTTCGAGCGTCGCCGAACCCATATGCGGCAACAGCACGACCTTGCCTTTGTGGGCAAGCTTCAGCAGCTTGCTGTTCAGCGCCGGCTCGTGCTCGTAGACGTCGAGGCCGGCGCCGGCGATCTTGCCGTCATGGATGAGCTTGATCAGCGATTCCTCATCGATGATATCTCCGCGCGCGGTGTTGACTATGTAAGCGGACGGCTGCAGAAGCGCCAGCCGCCGTGCCGAAAGCAGATGGAAAGTTGCCGGTGTCGATGGGCAATTGACCGAGATAATGTCCATACGGGCAAGCATCTGGTCGAGGCTTTCCCAATACGTGGCTTCCAGCTCGTCCTCGATTGCCGGCAGCACGCGGTGGCGGTTGTGGTAGTGGATCGAGAGGCCAAAGGCCTTGGCGCGCCTGGCGACGGCAGTGCCGATGCGACCCATGCCGACAATGCCGAGCCGTTTGCCCCAGATGCGACGGCCGAGCATCCAGGTCGGCGACCATCCCGCCCATTTCTTGTCGCCGGTCAGCACGTTGGCGCCTTCGGCCAGCCGTCGCGGTACGGCCAGCAGCAGCGCCATGGTCATGTCGGCCGTATCTTCGGTCAGCACGTTCGGCGTGTTGGTGACGGTGATGCCTTTCTTGGCCGCTGCCGCAACGTCGATCTTGTCGACGCCATTGCCGAAGTTGGCGATCAGCTTGAGGTTGTCGCCGGCCTGGGCAATCAGCGCCGCGTCGATATTGTCGGTCACAGTCGGCACCAGCACGTCGGCCTCCTTGACCGCCGCCACCAGTTCCGGCTGCGTCATCGGCCTGTCCTCCACATTCAAGCGGGCGTCGAACAACTCGCGCATGCGGGTCTCGACTAGGTCGGGCAACTTGCGCGTGATGACGACGAGGGGCTTCTTTTTGCCTGCCATTGTTTCCTCGAACCCGATCTCGTTGAGACCTCTTTAACCAAGAACGGCGAAACTGAGAGCCGATCGCGGTACCGGTCATCCATGTAACAAGCGGTTCCGCCGAAGACAAAGAAAAATGGGCGCGAAGGCCGATTGGCGGGCGCCGAAAGGAACGAAAGTGTCTGGTTTCGCGTCGCTCCGCCTGACCCTCAGTGCAGCATTCCTCGGCGCTCTCATCCATAGCCCACTGGTGATGGCGCAAAGTGCCGCCGCACCCGCCCAGAGCGTCACGCTCGGACCAAGCGGCTTGCCGCTGCCGCGCTTCGTCAGCCTGAAATCCGGCCGCGTCAACTCGCGCGTTGGGCCGGGCGTCAATTATTCCGTCGACTGGATGTATATGAAGCCAGGCCTGCCGATGGAGATCATCCAGGAGTTCGATACGTGGCGCCGTGTGCGTGATGCCGACGGCTCGGAAGGCTGGATCAATCAGTCGCTGCTTTCGGGCCGTCGCACGGCGATCGTCGCCCCCTGGCAGCGCGGCAAGGACGCTCGCGTCAACCTCCTTGACGACCCGGCAAAAGATGCAGGCGTCATCGCGATCCTCGAACCGGGGGTAATGGGCACGATCAAGTCCTGCGATGGCCAGTGGTGCGAAATGACCTTCGACGGCCATACCGGCTGGCTCGCGCAGTCGCTGGTCTGGGGTGCCTATCCCGGCGAAAAGGTCAAGAACTGACTTTTCCGAACCGGAGGTCGGGCCAGCGCTGCAAGCACCGGATCCGGCATTTGTTTCGCTGATCTTCGGTTCGGGGATGGTTTAGCGGCCGATGCGGCCGAGATGGGTATCCTAGAAACTGCTTGACAGCTTCAAACCATAGCCCAGAGCGCGGTCGATGGCGATGTGGGCGATCCAGATCAGCGCGACAGCTATCGCCATTGCATTGTCAAAGACGCTGCCGACAAGCGCCAGCAGAACGGGCAAGATCAGTATGTGCAAGGCGTTGTAGGCGACGGCCCCGACGCGCGGCCCGGCCATGTAACCCAGCATCGACAGGTCGGGCGCCAGAATGAGCACGGCAAACAGCCACCAGGAAACACCGGCGATTGCATAGAAGACAAGAGCCGCCACCGCGACGGCGACCCATTCGAGCCGGAGCGTCAAATCCAGGAATTTCATAAGGCGCCGGTCAGTCGCAGCGTTTCGGACGCAGTCTCACCACGATATCGACATTGGCGATCTCCATGCCCTCCGGCGGTTCCGGCAGGTTGGAAACCGTCACCGGGCCGCTGTCGATATCGAAGATCCTGTTTTCGCCCTCGATATAGAAATGATGGTGATCGGAGGTGTTGGTGTCGAAATAAGTCTTCGATCCCTCGACGGCAAGGATGCGGAGAAGACCGGCCTGGGTAAACTGGTGCAGAGCATTGTAGACGGTGGCCAGAGACACCGGCACGCCGGCGGCAAGCGCCTCCTCGTGCAGTTCCTCGGCCGAAAGATGGCGGTCGCCCTTGGCGAAAAGCAGATCTGCCAGCGCGATGCGCTGGCGTGTCGGCCTCAGACCGGCCTCGCGAACCCGCTTGTCCACAGCGACATTATCCTTCCGGCAACCCAGATCCATCTATCCGTCGCGCTCACAGTTCCGCCTCAGACAGGTCCAAAATGGCAGAAATTGAGCATCTGCCGAAACTGGACGTGTCCTGACATATATTCTGTCGACCGAATGCGATCAATAGCGCGCATTGACCCGGGCAGACGGGCAGGTTAAGCGCAAGCGCCGGTTTCCGGCCTGAAACAGATTGTGTTAGGAAACCACCGACAAGGGCGCCTATCGCCCGGGACGATCACGGGGACGAGATTGATGGCGGGTTCGAAATCCAGCTACGGTTACGAGGAATTGCTTGCCTGCGCCCGCGGCGAGCTGTTCGGACCGGGAAATGCGCAGCTGCCCTATCCGCCGATGCTGATGTTCGACCGCATCACCGAGATCAGCGAGACCGGCGGTGCGTTCGACAAGGGTTTCATCCGCGCGGAATTCGATATCAAGCCGGATTTGTGGTTTTTCGCCTGCCATTTCATCGGTAATCCGATCATGCCAGGATGCCTAGGCCTGGACGCCATGTGGCAGTTGACGGGGTTCTATCTCGGATGGCTCGGTGAACCCGGCAAGGGGATGGCGCTGTCGACCGGTGAGGTGAGGTTCAAAGGCATGGTCACGCCTTCGGTCAAGAAGGTGGAGTATGGCGTCGACTTCAAGCGAGTGATGCGCGGTCGGCTTGTGCTTGGCATCGCCGATGGCTGGCTGAAGGCAGATGGCGAGCCCATATACGCGGCAACGGATCTGAAGGTCGGTCTGTCCAAGCAATCGGCCGCCGTCTGAACGAAGACCCTACAGTACGACGTCTTGGACGTCTGATGAACGCTGTAGCACTTTTAATTTTGCGCATGGTTCCATTCCGGAAATTGATTTCAGGTTCGGGGTCCGCGCTGGAAGGAGTTGCGAATGAGACGGGTCGTAGTCACAGGTCTCGGCATCGTGTCGTCGATAGGCAACAATGCCAACGAGGTGCAGACCTCGCTGCACGATGCCAGGTCCGGCATCAGCTTCTCCGACTCTTTCGCCGGGCATGGCTTCCGTTGCCGGGTGTGGGGTGCGCCGACGCTGGACCCATCGGGCATGATCGACCGTCGCGCCATGCGCTTCCTGTCGCAGGGTGCTGCCTGGAACCATGTCGCAATGGACCAGGCGATCGCAGACGCCGGCCTCGACGAGGCCGACATCACCAACGAGCGCACCGGCATCGTGATGGGCTCCGGCGGACCGTCGACCCGTGCAATCGTCGAGGCGGCCGAGACCACGATCAAAAACGGCAGCCCCAAGCGGATCGGACCGTTCGCGGTGCCAAAAGCGATGTCGTCGACCGCGTCGGCGACGCTTGCCACCTGGTTCAAGATCCACGGCGTCAACTATTCGATCTCATCAGCCTGCTCGACGTCTGCGCATTGCATCGGCAATGGCTACGAGCTGATCCAGTGGGGCAAGCAGGACATCGTCTTCGCCGGCGGCCATGAGGATCTCGACTGGACGATGTCGGATCTCTTCGATGCCATGGGCGCCATGTCGTCCAAGTTCAACGACAGAGCATCGGTCGCCTCACGCGCCTACGACGTCGATCGCGACGGTTTCGTCATTGCCGGCGGCGCCGGCGTGCTGATTCTTGAAGAGCTCGAGCATGCCAAGGCACGCGGCGCCAAGATCTATGCCGAGATCGTCGGCTATGGCGCGACATCGGACGGCTACGACATGGTGGCGCCGTCGGGCGAAGGCGCGGCGCGCTGCATGAAGCAGGCGCTCGCAACGGTGTCCTCGCCGGTCGACTACATCAATACGCACGGCACCTCGACGCCGGTCGGCGACTCCAAGGAAATGGGCGCCATCCGCGAGGTGTTCGGCGAGAAGATGCCTTTCATCGCGTCGACCAAATCGCTAACCGGCCATTCTCTGGGCGCCGCCGGCGTGCAGGAATCGATCTACTCGATCCTGATGATGCAAGGCGGCTTCATCGGCGAGAGCGCCCACATTGAGAACCTCGATCCGGACTTCGAGGGCATGCCGATCGTGCGCAAGCGCATCGACGATGCAAGGATCGACACCGTTTTGTCCAATTCGTTCGGTTTCGGTGGCACCAACGCAACGCTGATTTTCCAGCGCTATTCCGCATAAGGATTTGCCGACCATGGACGGATTGATGAAGGGCAAGCGCGGGCTTGTCATGGGTGTTGCCAACGATCATTCGATCGCCTGGGGTATCGCCCGCAAACTGTCCGAACATGGCGCGGACCTCGCCTTCACCTATCAGGGCGAGGCCTTCGGGCGCCGGGTCAAGCCGCTCGCCGAGAAATTGGGCGCATCCCTGGTGGTGCCTTGCGACGTCGAGGACAGCGTGTCGGTCGCCGCGACTTTCGAGACTTTGGGGAAGGCGTGGGGCGGGCTGGATTTCGTCGTCCATGCCATCGGCTTTTCCGACAAGAACGAGCTGAAAGGCCTCTACGCCGACACGAGCCGCGACAACTTCATCCGCACAATGGTGATCTCCTGCTACTCCTTCACCGAGATCGCCCGTCACGCCGCCACATTGATGAAGGATAGCGGTTCGATGATCACGCTGACCTATGCCGGTTCGGTCCGTGTCATGCCGAACTACAACGTTATGGGTGTCGCCAAGGCGGGGCTGGAGGCCAGCGTCCGCTATCTCGCCAACGACTACGGCCCGCGCGGCATCAGGGTGAACGGCATATCGGCGGGACCGGTACGGACGCTTGCGGGCGCCGGGATTTCCGACGCACGCCACATGTTCTCCTACCAGCAGCGCAACTCGCCGCTACGCCGTACAGTGACGATCGACGAAGTCGGCGGCTCCGCGCTCTATTTGCTGTCCGACCTGTCCTCCGGCGTCACCGGCGAAATCCACTATGTCGATTCCGGCTATCACATCGTTTCCATGCCGACGCTTGACGAATTGAAGCAGACCGACGGCGGGCGGGAATAGCGCGAGCGACGTATCGCCGGCTTGCCCCGCAGGATTTCAGCGTCGCGCCGATAAGACCTTGAACATGCCGTCGCGGGCGAGCTCCGCATGGCTGGAGAAGGCGGCCGCCAGCACCGGTTCGTAGGGAAGCTGACGGTTTGCCACCATGAACAGCCGGCCGCCGGGCTTCAGCGCCTTGCCTGCCGCGCGGATCATGCCGGCACCGATTTCCGGCTCAGTCGCCCGGCTGCGGTGAAAGGGCGGGTTCATGACGACCACGTCGTAGCGGCGCTCGACCGGTTCGCTCAAAAGATCTATCCAGAAGAAACGTGGCTCCACGCCTGTGTTGCCGACATTGGCCTTGGCCGCCTCCAGCGCCTCGAAATCCGCTTCGTAAAGGTCAAGCGCCGATATGCCGGGTGAGCGGGCGGCGACTTCGGCGGCGACATAGCCCCAACCGGCACAGAAATCCGCAACGCTGCCACGCAGATCGTTGGGCAGATTTTCGACCAGCAGCTTCGATCCGGCATCGATCTTGTCGAAGGAAAACATGCCTGGGGCCGTGCGGAAGCGGTCCTCGACCACCAAGTCCGGATTGGCGGTGCGAAGCGTTGCCGCGGCAACGGTATCGGCCAGCCGGCGAAACCAGAAGGCAATGCCGTGATGCTTCGGCAGGTGGCCTTCGAGCGGCACAAGGGCGCCGACATGCTTGCGCAGGCTGGCGATTCCATCGTCCTTGCTGCCGGCGACGACGATCAACCCGTCTGGTGCTGCGCGCTCGACCGCTTCGGCAACGCGCAACTCGTTTTGGCCGCGATGGCGGCCAGCGAGCACAAATGCCGCGTCGAAAGCCTCGCCTTCGACCTGCGGCGTGACCGCGAAGCCGGACGCCTGCAAGGCGCGAAAGTGCGGCCTGAAGCCTTGGACAAGATGAAGCTTGGCATCAAACCCTTCCGGCAAGCGAAAGCCGGGCTCGGCACCGAGAAAGAGTATGCGTTCATCCTTTCGTGGCAGGGAAACAGCACCGGCCTCGAACGGATGGAAAAGCGTTTTCAGCGGCTCGGCGGACATTCACCACTCTTGAACTGCAAGGCTGTTGTTGAAACGCAAACGGGCGCGACCTTCCGGCGCGCCCGCTTCGATTGCATAGTTAGATCAGCTTAGGCGGCGTTTTCTTCGCCTTCGCTCTTCTTGTCGCGCACGATTTCCTTGCCGGTGGCCTGGTCGACGACCTTCATCGACAGGCGGACCTTGCCGCGCTCGTCGAAGCCCATCAGCTTGACCCAGACCTTGTCGCCTTCCTTGACCACATCGGAGGTCTTGGCGACGCGGTCATTGGCGAGTTGCGAGATGTGGACGAGGCCGTCACGCGGACCGAAGAAATTGACGAAAGCGCCGAAGTCGGCGGTCTTGACGACCGTGCCCTCGTAGATTTCACCGACTTCCGGCTCGGCGACGATGGTGTGTATCCACTTCTTCGCCGCCTCGATCTCCTTGGCATTGGCCGAGGCGATCTTGACGGTGCCGTCGTCCTCGATGTTGATCTTGGCGCCGGTCTTTTCGACGATCTCGCGGATGACCTTGCCGCCCGAGCCGATCACGTCGCGGATCTTGTCCGTCGGGATGTGCATGACCTCGATGCGCGGCGCGAACTCGCCGAGCTCGGCACGTGCGCCGGACAGCGCGTGGGCCATTTCGCCGAGAATGTGCTGACGGCCATCCTTGGCCTGGTCGAGGGCGATCTTCATGATCTCCTCGGTGATGCCCTCGATCTTGATGTCCATCTGCAGCGAGGTGATGCCGTAGGCGGTGCCGGCAACCTTGAAGTCCATGTCGCCGAGGTGGTCCTCGTCGCCAAGGATGTCGGAGAGCACGGCGAAGCGCTCGCCTTCCTTGATCAGGCCCATCGCAATGCCGGCGACCGGCTTGGCAAGCGGCACGCCGGCATCCATCAGAGCCAGCGAGGTGCCGCAGACGGTAGCCATTGACGACGAGCCGTTGGACTCGGTGATCTCCGAAACGACGCGCAACGTATAGGGGAACTGGTCGGCGGTCGGAAGCATCGGCCGGATGGCGCGCCAGGCGAGCTTGCCATGGCCGATTTCGCGGCGGCCCGGCGAACCCATGCGGCCGGTTTCACCGACCGAATAGGGAGGGAAGTTGTAGTGCAGGAGGAACTTCTCCTTGTACATGCCGGTCAACGAATCGACATACTGCTCGTCCTCGCCGGTGCCGAGCGTGGCGACAACCAGTGCCTGGGTCTCGCCGCGAGTGAACAGCGCCGAGCCGTGCGTGCGCGGCAGGACGCCGACTTCCGAGACGATCTTGCGGACCGTCTTCAGGTCGCGGCCGTCGATGCGCGAGCCGGTGTCGAGAATGTTCCAGCGCACGACCTTGGCCTGGAGCTCCTTGAACACGGTGCCGATCTGTTCGGACGTGTATTTGGCCTCTTCGCCTTCTGCCGGCGCGAACGCGGCCTTGACCTTCGCCTTGACGGCGTCGACGGCGGCATAGCGCTTCTGCTTGTCGGTGATCTTGTAGGCGTCGCGAAGCTCGCCTTCGACGATCTTGAGCATCTCGGCTTCAAGTGCGGAATAGTCCGGCGCGGTGAAGTCGCGCGGGTCCTTGGCCGCGACTTCAGCCAGCTTGATGATCGCGTCGATCACCGGCTGGAAGCCCCTGTGGCCGAACATGACGGCGCCAAGCATAAGGTCCTCGCCGAGTTCCTTGGCTTCGGACTCGACCATCAGCACGGCGTCGGCGGTGCCGGCGACGACCAGGTCGAGCTTCGATTCCTGCATCTCGTCGACATGCGGGTTGAGCACATATTCGCCGTTGATGTAGCCGACGCGGGCGCCGCCAACCGGGCCCATGAACGGCACGCCGGACAAGGTCAGGGCGGCGGAGGTGGCGACGATCGACAGGATGTCCGGGTCATTTTCGAGATCGTGCTGGACGACGGTGACGACGATCTGGGTGTCGTTCTTGTAGCCTTCGGCGAAGAGCGGGCGGATCGGGCGGTCGATCAGGCGGGAAACCAGCGTTTCCTTCTCGCTCGGACGGCCTTCACGCTTGAAATAACCACCCGGGATCTTGCCGGCGGCGTAAGTCTTTTCCTGGTAGTTGACCGTCAGCGGGAAGAAATCGAGGCCGGGTTTCGGCTCTTTCATCGAGACGACGGTGGCGAGAACCTTGGTTTCGCCGTAGGTGGCCAGCACCGCGCCATCAGCCTGACGCGCGATCTTGCCGGTTTCGAGAATGAGCGGGCGGCCGCCCCATTCGATTTCCACTTTGTGGTAATTGAACATGTCTTGTCCTTCGTATGCGGAAAGGGCCGCGCCGTTTCAGCGTGCGCGGATGCCCCTTTCCCTTGGCTTCCTTTCTCGGGCAGCCACGGGCAAGACAACGGGAGGCTCGGCTTATTCGGCGCGGTGCCGCACGAGCGTCCTGCAATCCTGCCCCATGACCGTCCATGGGCGGTTTCGAGCGGCCCTCTGCTGTTTCGAAACCGGGTTGGCCAATCGATCCGAGTGGCCTTGCGCGTGAACCCGAAAACCAGGTTTTCGGAAAATATCCTGCGCAAATCTAAACTTCAGAGCGTCCTTTGCGCATCCAAACCGATGCGCGGCGCTCTACTTCCTTCCTACTTCCTTCATGGAGCCTTGGATGACCCGATGCTCCAATGCGCGACCGGCGGGCTCTCGAAAGAACCCGCCGGTCAATTCGTCAACGGCGCAGACCGAGCTTCTCGATCAGCGTCTGATAGCGCGCGTCGTCCTTGCGCTTGAGATAATCAAGCAGGCTGCGGCGCTGGGAAACGAGAGCGAGCAGACCACGGCGGGAATGGTTATCCTTCTTGTGGTCCTTGAAATGGTCGGTCAGGTTCTTGATGCGCTCCGAAAGGATGGCCACCTGGACTTCCGGAGACCCGGTATCGCCCTTGGCGGTTGCGAATTCGCCCATCAATTCCTTCTTGCGTTCGGCAGTAATCGACATCGTGTTTTTCCTTGTCTGTTTGAGGAAACGGGACGCCCTCAGCCGGGATGTCGTCCAGCAGGGGCCGGTGCAAGCAACGCGTCAAAGCGCGAGGCTGCGGCGCATATAGTGCAATTCCGACAAAAAGGCCAGCCTAATTCACAAGCCGGCTTTTTGCTGCATAAACGGGCACTTCCGCCTAGTCAGAGCCATTTCTTCCATTTGAAGTACGCAAAGAGCCCGACCGCAACAAGCGCCATGAAGACGAGCGACAGGGGATAGCCGTAATAGGCTTTCAGCTCCGGCATGTTCCAGGGCGAGGTGTCGGGGTCGAAATTCATGCCCCATACGCCGACGAGAAAGGTAAGCGGCATGAAGATCACCGAGACGATCGTCAGATAGCTGATGACGTCGTTGGTGCGCGCCTGGCTGAGCGACAAGTGCATCTCGATCAGGCCGGTCAGCATGTCGCGCTGGGTTTCGACCAGTTCGATCAATCGCAGCGAATGATCGAGCGTGTCGTTCAGAAATATCTTGGTTTCGGCCTTCACATAAGAGACGTCGTTGCGGATCATGGTCGCCAGCGCGTCGCGCATCGGCCAAAGCACGCCCTTCAGCACATTGGCATCGCGCCGCAATTCGTGAAGCTGCCGCATCTGATGCTTGTGCGCCTGGTTCAGCATCTGGTCCTCAATGCTGTCGACCAATTCGCCGGCAGCCTCGATCGGCGGGAAATAGCTGTCGACGATGGCGTCGATCAAAGCATAGGCGAGATAGTCGGCGCCGCGCGAGCGCAAGCGGTTGGGCACCGAGCTTGCGATCCGCTTGCGCACGGGATCGAACGGGTCGCCTTCGCGCTCCTGGAAGGTGACGACGAAGTTCTTGCCGAAGAAGACGGCGATCTGTTCGTAACGGTGCGCGGTGACGTCGTCGATCATCCTGACGACGACAAAGGCGTGGTCCTCGAAGAAATCCACCTTCGGCCGCTGACCGGTGTTGACGACATCTTCCAGCGCCAGCGGATGCAGGTTGAAGATCCGGCCGATCTCCTCGATCAGCTGGATGTTGGCGAGGCCTGTGCAATCGAGCCAGATAACCGGCCAATTGTGGCAATGGGTGTTGACGTCGTCGATGCTGGCATTGTCGATGGTCTTGAACTTTTCGGGCGAGATCAACGTCAGCCTGAGCTCGGAGCGGCGCGCCGCCGGGTCGGCGATCAGCGTGCCCGGCGAAGCCCCGACCGGCGGCCTCCGTGTTTTGAGCGCCGCTCGTTTGTTGACCGTGTCAGCCTTTGCCATGTGCCCCCTCGAGTGCAGCGTCGAACGGCACTACAGCGCAGCGCATCCTTTCGGACGGCAAACGACGCCGTAGGCATGTTGATTTAGCGCATGATCCTTTCGCAAAATAGAATCCGGTTTGGAGATCATGCGCCGGGCGACAGCTGTTACCCGACAAAGACCCGCTTTGGCTTGAACATGCCTTGCTCGATGGCGCCGATGGCGACCAGCTTGCCGCGCGCGGTGGCGCAGGCCTCCTCAGCTTCTACCGGCGCGTCACGGCCGCGAATGATGACCGGATTGCCGAGGCGGATTTTGGTTGCCGCATCGTCGCTGATCGCAACCTGCGGCAAGCATTCGAGCGCCGCGGCGGTGTCGACCAGAAGTGCATCGATGGCACCGAAGTCGATCGGCGCGTCCGCTGTTTGCGAACCTTCCTCGCTCTGTTCGCCGAAGCGGGCGGCTTCCAGCTCGGCCAGGGTGACGAAATCTTCCTGCGTGAACGGCTCGACCTCGACCCGCCGCAGCTCGGCGATGTGACCGAAGCAGCCAAGGTCGCGCCCCACGTCGCGCGCCAGCGAGCGGACATAGGTGCCCTTGCCGCATTCGACCTCGAAGATGGTGCGATCTGCCATGTGCTCGACCAGGTCGAGCCGGCCGATCTCAACCTCGCGTGGCGGAATGTCGATCGTCTCGCCATCGCGGGCAAGGTCGTAGGCGCGCTCGCCGGCGATCTTGATCGCCGAAAATTGCGGCGGCGTCTGCATGATGACGCCGGTATATTTCGAAAGCAGCGCCCGTACGTCGGCTTCTGCCGGACGGCGGTCCGAGCTTTTGGTCGCCGGGCCTTCCAGGTCGTCGGTCGAGCGCTCCTCGCCCCAGGCAACCGTGAAGCGGTAGACCTTGGCGCCGTCCTGGACGTATGGCACGGTCTTGGTCGCTTCGCCGAGCGCGATCGGCAGCATGCCGGACGCCAGCGGGTCGAGCGTGCCGGCATGGCCGGCCTTTTCCGCCTGGAACAGCCATTTGATCTTGGAGACGGCTTCAGTCGAGCCCATGCCGACCGGCTTGTCCAGCACCAGCCAGCCCGAGATCGGCCGGCCCTTCTTCTTGCCGCGACGCGCCACTATTCGCTGTCCTTCCTGTCGTCTTTGTCTTTGTCGTCGGGGTCGAGATCGCGCGCCACTTCGGGCGAGTGCAGCAACTCGTTTATCTTCTGGAAATTGTCGTAGCTGGTGTCGAGCCGGAAGCGGAATTCCGGCATGTACTTCATCTGGCGCAGCGCGCCGGAGACGCGGCCGCGCACGAACTTCGCATGCTTGTTGAGCGCCTCGATCACCGCCCCGGCATCCTTGGCGCCGAGCGGCGAAACGAAGGCGGTGGCGATCTTGAGATCGGGCGACATGCGCACTTCCGAGACCGAAACCACCGTGTTCTCGATCAGCGGATCGAGGATCTCGCCGCGCTGCAAGGTCTCGGACAGCGCATGGCGCACCTGCTCGCCGACACGCAGCATGCGCTGGGATGGGCCAGCCGTTGATGGTCTAGGCATAAAAATTCTTCCTTCGCGCGGGTTCGAACCGCCTCAAGCCGCCCACTTAGCGCTGTTGAACTGGCTTGGCTACCCTTGGGAACCTGCGTTAATTGGTCCTCATTCTATGACCGAGCGTCAGCTACCCAGATTATTATTTTCGCAAGCGCATCGGCGGTAACGACATCTCTCGGGATAAAAACGAAACGGGTGCCGTCGTCAATAACGAAGAATAAATAATCGTTGCTGAGATGCATCCGTTCTATCTTTCGATTCTTTATCGAGCTCTCGTCCAAAAACTGGATAATATACCCGTCGAAAATCTTAACCGATTCAGCGATATTGCCAAGCTTCTTATTATTTGCCTTCCTTTTTAAAGGAACCAAAAAACTACGAGCTATTATTATATATATTGTCCCCATAGCAATTGGGGCCAGAACGTAAATTGTCTCACTGGAAACCACGCCCTTTGCAAGGTACTCCAGCAGAGCGACGGCCAACGCAGATGTCCAGATAATCAAAAGAATTGCGGCTATCAAAATCAGCCAAGCAAGCCCTGTAAGAATCCAACGCCTGGATCGACCATACCTCAGATCGGAAAACGAACGCGCAGCACGTTTAAGCTGCGTATCATTTGTCTGGAAGGTATACTCCCATAGAGGGAACATACCTTCCAAATTTGGAACGTCCTGGCCCATATCGGTGCCAAGCGCTTTATAGCGTCCTGGTCACCATCTCGACGCGGAAGCACTCGATGACGTCACCGACGCGCATGTCCTCGTAGTTCTGGAAGGCCATGCCGCATTCCTGGCCGCCCGGAACTTCCGAAACCTCGTCCTTGAAGCGCTTCAGGGTCTTCAGCGTGCCTTCGTGGATGACGACGTTGTCGCGGATCAGGCGCACGCCCGCACCACGCTCGACCTTGCCTTCGGTGACACGGCAGCCGGCGATCTTGCCGACCTTGGTGATGTCGAAGATCTCGAGGATCTCGGCATTGCCGATGAAGGTCTCGCGACGCTCCGGCGAGAGCAGGCCGGAGAGCGCCGCTTTCACATCATCGACCAGATTGTAGATGATCGAATAGTAGCGGATCTCGATGCCGGCCGCAGCCGCGGCTGCGCGGGCCTGCGCATTGGCGCGAACGTTGAAGCCGATGATCGCAGCCCCCGAAGTTTCCGCCAGCGACACGTCGCTTTCGGTAATGCCGCCAGCCCCCGCATGGACGATGCGCGCACGCACCTCGTCGGTGCCGAGATTGTCGAGCGCGGCGTTGATCGCCTCGATCGAGCCCTGCACGTCGCCCTTGATGACCAGCGGGAATTCCTTCAATCCGCTGGTCTGCAACTGCGACATCATCTGTTCAAGCGAGCCGCGCTGGCCGGCATGCCTGGCCACCGCCTTCTCACGCGCCAGACGCTGGCGATATTCGGTGATCTCGCGGGCGCGGGCCTCGTTGTTGACCACGGCGAAGCGGTCGCCGGCCTGCGGCGTGCCTTGCAGGCCGAGCACCTCCACCGGCATTGCCGGCGGCGCTTCCTTGACCTGCTCGCCGCGATCATTGACGAGCGCGCGTACCCGGCCCCATTCGTTGCCGGCGACGAGAATGTCGCCCGGCATCAACGTGCCGGTCTGCACCAGCACGGTAGCGACTGGGCCGCGGCCCTTGTCGAGCTGGGCTTCGATGACCACGCCTTCGGCGGTGCGGTCCGGATTGGCCTTCAGGTCGAGGATTTCGGCCTGCAGCAGGATCGCTTCGAGCAACTTGTCGAGATTGATGCCCTTGGTCGCCGACACCTCGACATCCAGCACCTCACCGCCCATGGATTCGACGAACACCTCGTGGCGCAGCAGTTCCGAACGCACCTTCTGCGGGTCGGCGTCATGCTTGTCGATCTTGTTGATCGCCACAATGATCGGAACGCCGGCCGCCTTGGCGTGATTGATCGATTCGATCGTCTGCGGCATGACGCTGTCGTCAGCTGCCACCACGAGGATGGCGATATCGGTCGCCTGGGCACCGCGGGCACGCATCGCCGTGAAGGCGGCGTGGCCGGGCGTGTCGATGAAGGTAACCTTGTGACCGTTCTTCTCGACCTGATAGGCGCCGATATGCTGGGTAATGCCGCCGGCCTCGCCGGAGACGACGTTGGCATTGCGGATGGCATCGAGCAACGAGGTCTTGCCGTGATCGACATGGCCCATGATCGTTACCACCGGCGGACGCGGCTGCAGGTCCTCGGGACGATCGGCGATGTTGAACAAGCCCTCTTCGATGTCGGACTCGGCGACGCGGCGGACCGTGTGGCCAAATTCGGTGGCGACGAGTTCGGCCGTGTCGGCGTCGATGACGTCACCAGGCTTCAGGATCTGGCCCTGCTTCATGAAGAACTTGACCACGTCGACAGCGCGCTCGGACATGCGCTGCGCCAGCTCCTGGATGGTGATGGTTTCGGGCAGGATCACTTCACGCATGACTTTCTCGCGTGGCTCGTTATGCAACGCGCGCTTGAATTTCTCCTGACGGCGGCGCATCGACGAGAGCGAGCGGGCGCGCGCATCCTCGTCGGAAAGCGCCGAATTCAGCGTCAGCTTGCCGCGGCGGCGGTCTTCCTCGCCCTTGGTCGGTTTGGCCGGACGCGCCACTTCCGGCGTGACCAGACGGCGCACTGGTGCGCCGGCACCGGTCCGCTTCGGTTTGACCTCTTCCTCGTCATCGACTGTTGCCAGTTCGGCGGCGAGCGGCGCACGGCGGCGCGCCTCTTCCTCGGCACGGCGGCGGGATTCGGCCTCGGCTTGCAGCCGTGCCTCTTCCTCGGCCTGACGGCGAGCCGATTCCTCGCGCTCGCGGCGGCGGCGCTCTTCGTCCTCGCTGCGGCGCTTGGCTTCCTCGATGGCGCGCTGGCGATCCTCGACATCGCGGACCTTCGAGCCCTCGAGAGCCCGGCGGCGTGCTTCCATTTCCTGGCGCGACAACTCGTTCAGCACCATGCCGCCGCGTTCGACCGGCGGCGGAGGGGGAGGCGCCTTGGGAGCTTCCTGCACGGCGGGCGCTGCCGCGACCGGCTTCGGCGTGAAGACGGACACAGGCGCTGCCGCCGGCTCCGGCTTGTCGCCGGGCAGCGAGAACTTGCGCTTCTTGGTCTCGACGACCACCGACTTGGTGCGGCCGTGCGAGAAGTTCTGGCGCACCGTGCCCTGTTCCATACCGGGGCGCTTCAGCGTCAAGGTCTTCTTCGGCGTAACACTCAGCGTCTTGTCGTCGCCCGATTTCGTATCGCTCATTCCATATCCTCTGCGGCATCATCTTCGTCAGCAACGGCCGCAAGCATTGCCAGATCGTCCGGGGAACCGCCCCGATATCGGTCGAGCGCAACCATGCGCTTCTGGACCGCCCTGCCCGCGTCTCCCGCGAGAACGGCAGCATGTATCACATTTGTACCCCCCAATGCCAAGCTCAACTCGGCCTCGGAGAAAAGTTTGTAAGCGCGGATCGCAGGCCCGCCGAGGTGGACGGTTGCCCGTCGCGCCTGGCTTATCTTGCGGACGCCATCGTCGGAAGCCTCGGTCGCGTGGAGCACGAAAAGTGCAAGTCCGCCGCGCACGGCGCTCTCGACCTTGGTCGCTCCGAGTGCTATGGCGCCCGCCTTGCGGGCCAGGCCAAGCATGCCCAGAGCGGACCTGGAAAGCAGCGCGTCGACCATGCCGCCAAGATCGGCCGGCACGCTCACCTGCGCCTTAAAAGCACGGGCAAACAGGTTTTTGGCCGCTGCCTTTTCTATATGTAGGCGGTCGGCCGTCACCCAGCAACCGCGGCCGGGCAGGTTTCTCTTGATGTCCGGAACGACGGCCGAATCCGGGCCGACGACGAAACGGATCAGTTCATCCGTTTCGGCTTGCCTGCGGGTGACGATGCAGGTGCGATCGTTCATCTCGTCCAAGGGCGGGTTCGGTGCGATGCGGTTTCACCTCACGCACCGACGGTTTCGTCAACCGGCACGCCCTCGGCGGCAAGCTCGTCTTCGGTGATCCAGCCAGCCTTCAGGCGAGCGGCCAGGACCATCTGCTCGGCATCGGCGCGTGATACGCCGTGGTTGGCGAGCACACCCGGGAATACCTTCGTCTCGCCGTCCTTGCGTTCCTTCCAACCGGTCAGGTCGTCGGCGGCGTAGCCGGCGAAATCCTCGATCGTCTTCACGCCGTCCTCGCCGAGCGTCACCATCATGGCGGTGGTGATGCCGGGAATCTCGCGCAGCTCGTCCTTGACGCCGAGCGCCTTGCGCTTCTCGTCATGCTCGGCTTCGATCTTCTCCAGATATTCGCGGGCGCGGGTCTGGATTTCCGAAGCCGTGTCCTCGTCGAAGCCGTCGATCGACGCGATTTCGCCGGAATCGACATACGCGACCTCCTCGACGCTGGTGAAGCCTTCGGAAGCGAGCACCTGGCCGACCATCTCGTCGACGTCGAGGGCTTCCATGAACAGCGACGACCGTTCGACGAATTCCTTCTGGCGGCGTTCGCTCTCTTCCTGCTCGGTCAGGATGTCGATATCCCAGCCGGTGAGCTGCGAGGCAAGACGGACGTTCTGGCCGCGGCGGCCGATGGCCAGCGACAGCTGATCGTCGGGAACGACGACCTCGATGCGCTCGGCATCCTCGTCGAGCACGACCTTGGCGACTTCCGCCGGCTGCAATGCATTGACAATGAAGGACGCCGCCGAAGGCGACCAAGGAATGATGTCGATCTTCTCGCCCTGCAATTCACCGACGACCGCCTGGACGCGGCTGCCGCGCATACCGACGCAGGCACCGACCGGATCGATGGAGCTGTCGCGCGAGATGACAGCGATCTTGGCGCGCGAACCCGGATCGCGGGCGACCGACTTGATCTCGATGATGCCGTCGTAGATTTCCGGCACTTCCATGGTGAACAGCTTCGCCATGAACTGCGGATGGGTGCGCGACAGGAAGATCTGCGGGCCGCGCTGTTCGCGGCGCACGTCATAGACATAGGCACGGACGCGATCGCCATACTTGTAGTTTTCGCGCGGAATCAGCTCGTCGCGGCGGATGATCGCTTCGCCGCGGCCGAGATCGACGATGACGTTGCCGTATTCGACGCGCTTGACGGTACCGTTGACGATCTCGCCGATACGGTCCTTGTATTCGTCATATTGCCGGTCGCGCTCGGCCTCGCGCACCTTCTGCACGATGACCTGCTTGGCGGACTGGGCGGCGATGCGGCCAAAATCCATCGGCGGTAGCTGTTCGGCAATGAAATCGCCGAGCTGGGCGTCCGGATTGCGCTCGCGCGCCGAGGAAATGGCAATCTGCGTCGCGTAGTCATCGACCTTCTCGACCACTTCCATCAGCCGCTGCAGCTTCATCTCGCCGGTGTTGGCATTGATGTCGGCGCGGATATTGGTTTCCTGGCCGTAGCGCGAGCGCGCGGCCTTCTGGATCGCATCGGCCATGGCGGCGATGACGATCGACTTGTCGATCGACTTTTCACGCGCGACCGCATCGGCGATCTGCAGCAGTTCAAGCCTGTTGGCGCTTACAACCATCTTCTTTCTCCCGAGCTTATTGCCGACCTTTACGGCCGGCAGCCCAATCACATTTCCTGTTCGGTTTCGTCTTCCGCACCCTCTGGTGCGTCTTCGGGTTCGCCGCGGCGTTTCCTGGCTTCCTTGCGCGCCCGATTGTCCTTCGACAGCGCATCGCGGATAAGGTCGTCGGTCAGAATCAGCCGCGCTTCGGCAATCGCATCGTAGGGAACATGTACCGTCGGCTCCTCGCCGTAAGCGGCCTTGTCACGCTCGATCAGCACACCGTCCGCGTCGCTTTCGGCGATCTTGCCCTTGAAGCGCTTACGGTCGGCGACGAGAACCGACGTTTCCATCTTCACCAGATGGCCGGTCCAGGCTGCAAAGTCCGATTTGCGGACCAGCGGCCGGTCGATGCCCGGCGACGACACTTCGAGATGATAAGCCTTCTCGATCGGATCATCGACATCGAGCGCCGGCGACACCGCCCGGCTGACCTCTTCACAATCCTCGACCGTCATGGTGCCGTCCTCGCGCTCGGCCATGATCTGCAGCGTCAGCCCGTTCTGGCCCGACAGGTGCACACGTACCAAGCGGAAGCCAATGGCGCGCAGTACCGGCTGAACGATCAGCGCGATGCGCGCATCGATGCCGCTTTCGCGGATGATGCGGTCGTCGCCTTCGCTTGCCGTCACTGTCATTCGGTCCTGTCACTCGATTTCTGTTGGTCGGCAGGTAATAAAAAAGAGCGGGACCGGGTGGACCCACTCTTCGTCATACCGACCAAGAATTTGAAGCTGATATAGACGATCGTGGTCCTCATTTCAAGCCCGTCCTGCATGACGGCAGGGCTCCGAGTCCGCAGCGCTGCGCCAAATGCATGGCGCCCATGCCGTGATCCCCCTTTGAGCACCGGCCACGCACGACTATCTATGTTGCATTGCACAATTGGAGCGCTCACTGCGCTCGAAAGGGTACCATCATGAACAATCGTGGATTTTTTTCAGCCATAGGCGATGTCTTTAGCGTGTTCGGCAGTGCCGTAGCCGCGTCGCGGGCTGTGGAAAGCGGTCGCAAGCCGCGTGCGCATGATCTGCGCAATCTCGGCATGGAGCCGGCAGCCTTCGACAAGATCCGTCGCTTCTGAGCCAAGTGAGCGCCGAGAGCCTTCGGCCCGCTCGCCTTGTGCTCAGCTCTAATTTCCCGCTTATTTGCGCACGAAGGTGAGATAGGCGGGCCGTCGGCCTTCGCGAATGGCCTTGGCCTCATAGCGCGTCCCCGGCCAGCCATCATAGGGCCGGTGCCAGTCGGCTGCTTCGCTTGCCTGCCACGTGAAGGCGTCGTGCGCCCGGCAATGCAGGAGCGTCCAGTTCACATAGCTGTCGATATCGGACGCAAAGTGGAACTTTCCGCCGTGCCTCAGGACGCGCGCGAAGCGGTCGAGATTGACCGGGCTGACCAAGCGCCGCTTCCAGTGCTTCTTCTTCGGCCACGGATCCGGATAGAGAAGGTCAATGCCGTCAAGCGAAGCCTGCGGCAGCCAGTCCAGCAGACGTGTGGCGTCGTCGTCATAGACGCGCAGATTGGCAAGCGGCCGCTCCCGGACCGCCATCATCATCTTGGCCATGCCGTTGACGAAAGGCTCGACGCCGATAAAGCCGGTCGCCTGGCTGGCCGTAGCACGGTGCAGAAGATGTTCGCCGCCGCCAAAACCGATTTCGAGCTGGACAGCCGAAACTTCGGCTTCGAAAAGGCTGCGCAAGTCGGCCGGCGGTTCAACCGTCAGATCGAGCCTGTAGGCGGCGAAGCCGCTCTCCAGCGCCGCTGCCTGTTGTGGTCGAATGGTCTTGCCGCGCCGGCGACCGAAAAAGGCCTCGGTCGCACGGCTTGGCCGGTCCTTCGGATCCATAGGCGCCGCGGTTAGGCGGCGACTGCTTCGGCGACCGGTTCGGCGAGAGCGTCCTTGAGCGCCTTGGCGAGATCGGTCTTCTCCCAGGAGAAGGATCCGTCGCGGCCGGCCTTGCGGCCAAAATGGCCGTAGGACGACGTCTTGGCATAGATCGGCTTGTTGAGATCGAGGTGGCGGCGGATGCCGGAAGGCGACAGGTCCATCACGGCGCGCAGTGCACGCTCGAGTTTTGCCTCGTCAACCTTGCCGGTGCCGTGCAGGTCGACGTAGATCGACAGCGGCTGGGCGACACCGATCGCATAGGAAAGCTGGATGGTGCAGCGATCGGCGAGCTTTGCGGCAACCACGTTCTTGGCGAGATAACGCGCCGCATAGGCCGCCGAGCGGTCGACCTTGGTGGTGTCCTTGCCAGAAAAAGCGCCGCCGCCATGAGGCGCAGCCCCACCATAAGTGTCGACGATGATCTTGCGGCCGGTCAGGCCGGCGTCGCCATCAGGCCCGCCGATGACGAACTTGCCGGTCGGATTGATGTACCAGTTGCAATTGTCGGCAATCTTCAGGTCGCCCAGTGCTTCGCGAATATAGGGCTCGACGACGTTGCGCACCTTCTTCGAATCCCACGTCTCATCGAGATGCTGGGTCGACAGCACGATCTGCGTCACTTCCGCCGCTTTGCCGTCGACATAGCGGACGGTGACCTGGCTCTTGGCATCCGGCCCGAGCCTGCCGGCATCACCGCTGCCTTCATGGCGCGCAGCCGCCAGCAATTCGAGGATCTTGTGGCTGTAATAGATCGGCGCCGGCATCAGGTCCGGGGTTTCGCGGCAGGCATAGCCAAACATGATGCCCTGGTCGCCGGCTCCCTCCTCGCCTTGCCGGTCGGAGGCGTTGTCGACGCCTTGGCCGATATCCGGCGACTGGCCGTGCAGCAGGACCTCGATCTTGGCTGTCTTCCAGTGGAAGCCGGCCTGCTCGTAGCCGATTTCGCGGATCGCCTTGCGAGCGACCGACTTGAACTTGGCCGGGTTGACAATCGGATGGCCGGCCGCATCCTTCAGGACGTTGCCCTCCTTGTCCTTCTTGAGCAGCGTCTCGGGGACGCGCACCTCGCCGGCGATGACAACGCGATTGGTCGTCGCAAGCGTCTCGCAGGCAACGCGGACCTTCCACGGGTCCATGCCGGTCTTTCTGGCTTCGCGATAGACGAGATCGACAATCTCGTCGGAGATGCGGTCGCAGACCTTGTCGGGATGGCCCTCGGCAACGGATTCCGAGGTGAAGAAGTAATTGTGCCGCGTCACGGGTGTCCCCTCTTGAAAAAAATATCGGCAGGCCGCCGATTTTGGCGCGCCAGTTGTTAACGGTGCCGGGCGTCGCTCGTCAAGCCATGCAGCCGTTCTGGCATGAATTTTGACGTTATTATCTTTGTATCCCGAGACGGCGGCAGGGCGCACTGCGATCAGCCCTTGCACCAACAGACTGAGGAAAACGACTTCGAGGAAGCGTGTCGAGCGAAATCGATCTGCGCTTTAGCGCATCTGCGGAATGAACATCCCTCAATGCGCGCAGCCGCGAGAAATTGCATGCCCAGCTACGACGACCCCTTCCTTGTTGAACTCTTCACGGGCCATCAATCGACTTCGTCGGTGGAAAGCGACTTCACCAGCTCGATGATCTTGCGGCGCACTTTCACGTCGGCGATCTTGACGAAGGCGCGATTCAGCTGGAGGCCTTCCGGGCTGCCGCAGAATTCGACGGCGGAGGTCATCGAAGCATCCTCGGCAAATCCACGGCTGCCCACGGGCTCCTGACCGGGCGCATCCTCGAAAAAGAAGGCGACGGGGACGCCGAGTATGGAGGCGATTGCCTGCAAACGGCTGGCGCCGACGCGATTGGTGCCCTTTTCGTACTTTTGGATCTGCTGGAACGTTATGCCGAGGTTTTCACCCAGTTTTTCCTGGCTCATTCCCAGCATATTGCGGCGAAGCCGGATGCGGCTTCCGACGTGGATGTCGATCGGATTCGGCTTTTTCTTGTTTTCTTCTGTCATTTTTTCCTCGCCGAATTTTTCCGGCTTTTTCTATTTTGCTGCCCAAACGACGCCGCGGCCCGTGCCCCAACAGAACGACCTTATCGACTTCGAAAATTTTCAGGCGCTTACAGTATGAGTTTCTAATGTGTCGGCTGTCAATTCGCCCGTAGCCTTTGCCTTACGTTCAAAATGCATGCCGCAACGGCAAGCAAAAACATGATCAGCATTCCGTTAATGCGTCGTTGGCCGGAGGAAACGATGGCTTGGTCGGAGATCGGCACACGCACATCGATCGCGCCGCGTGCATCGATTGCCAGCGCGTCGACGATGCGACCGCGCGGGTCGACAACGGCCGAAATGCCGTTATTAGCCGCGCGCAACAGGGGCACCCCATTCTCCACCGCCCGGATCTGCGCCTGCCTGAAGTGCTGGTACGGCCCCGGCGTGTCGCCGAACCAGGCGTCATTGGTGACGTTCACAATAAGCTCGGCTGACGTTGCGTCAACTGCGACCAGATCGGGAAAGATGACCTCATAGCAAATAAACGGCAGCGCCCGGATACCGCCGGGCAGCGCGATCGGATGCCGCTCATTGCCCGCCGCGAAGGTCATTGGACCGGCAACAAGCTGCTCAAGCCCGAAGCGGCCGAGCAGATCGGCGAAAGGCAGGTATTCGCCGAAGGGTACCAGGTGGACCTTGTCGACGGCATCGACGATTTCGCCCCTTTCGTCGATCGCCACCACAGAGTTGTAGTAACGGCTGCCGGCCACCGAGCCGCCTTCCTCGCGAACGACGCCGGCGACCAGCATCTGGCCATCGCCAAGCATCTCTCCGATCGCAGGCAGGGCATCCGGACGTTCGGTGAACAGAAACGGCACGGACGTCTCCGGCCACAGGATCAATTGCGGCCTGTCATGGCCGGGTTCCGGCGCCTTAGCCGAAAGCCCCATCATGGTGGCGAAGATACGGTCACGCACCGAGGTATCCCATTTTTCCGTAAGGTCGACGGCAGGCTGCACGATACGGACGTCAAGGCTGCGGGCGGCCGGCTTTTCGGGGGCGGCGAGCCGGATATAGCCGAAGCCGGCATGGGCGGCGACGAGAACGACAAGCAACGCCGCGCCGAGGCGAAGATGCTGGCGCGCCGCAAGCAGCGCCGGCAGCGCGAAGACGAAGACCGCAAGCGCGTTCATGCCGACCATGCCGGTCACCGAGACGCTCTGCATCAGCAAAGGCACCGGCATCGCCGCATAGCCGACGGCATTCCACGGAAAGCCGGTGAACAGGAAGCCGCGCAGCCATTCCGCCAGCGCAAAGCCGAAGGCGAGCGCGGCGATGCGCCCGATGTCGTTGCTCCACAACAGCCGGGCAACCACGGCAGCGAAACCGTAAAAGAGGGCCAGCGCGAGGGGGATGCCGACCACCGCGAACGGCAAGGCCCAGGCAAAGCTGTCGGCCTCGACCAGCAGCGCCGAGCCGACCCACCAGAGACCGGCAAGAAAGTAGCCGAAACCGAACCACCAGCCGGTGGCGAAAGCCGGCCGCAAGCGCCGCAGAAAACCGTCCGAGGCTTCGCCGGTCGCGCCGTCGAGGAGCCACACCAGCAGCGGGAACGAAACGAAACAGACGGCGAAGAAATCGTAAGGCGCCTGGGCAAGAACCGTCAGCGCCCCGGCAAGAAACGCCACTAGCGCGCGCCGCCAGCCCCAAAGCAGAATTATCCGGCCGGCCTGGCGCTCCATCTATGCTTCCGAGTCGTGCGAATCAGGAAGCAAGATTTATCAGGCTGCGGGCTTGGCTCCAAACCGGGCGACCTAGTCCGCTCATAGCTATCGATGCCAGCCTTGTATCTTCAGCCCGCCCAGCCGCTCAGCCTCTACGCGTGGGACAGAGCCGACAGTCTGGGAAAAGGTCCAGACATGGCCTTCAGGATCGCGCGCGTGTTCTTGCCTGCAACTGAAGCCGGGCTGGCTATATGGTCGGCCCATTCGGAATCGACGATGATATAACCATCGCCGAACCGCATCTCGGAATGGACGAGCCTGCCATCGGCATCGCTGACAACCATGCTCGGCTCGAAGCCGAACGCCTTTTCAAGCCAGGTCAATGCGGCCTGCGGATCCTGGTAGAAGACGCCGGAGCCTAAGTCGAGTGCTTGAACGGGTCCTCAACCGGCATCGGGCAAGTCGCGTCTTTCAAGCCTGCTCGGTGCGGACGGCGCGGCGGCGGCGCTCGCCCTTCAGTGTCTCGACGATGCGCACGCGCTTGACGCGGCGTGGGTCGGCGTCGAGCACATGAAACTCGAAGCCGGGTATGGCCTGCACCACTTCGCCGCGCGCTGGCACCCGGCCAAGCGTGTTGAAGATCATGCCGCCGATCGTGTCGACATATTCGCCGTGCTCGCCGGCGGCGAAATCCTCGCCGATCATTTTGGCGACGTCGTCGATCTCGGCCTTGCCGTCGACGATGAAGACGCCTTCGCCGGCCTGGGTAATCATCGGCTCGTCCTCGTCATGCTCGTCCTCGATGTCGCCGACCACCATCTCGACGATATCCTCGAGCGAGACGAGACCGTCAGTGCCGCCATATTCGTCGATGACCAGCGCCATCTGGGTCCGCGTCGTCTGCATCCGCCCCATCAGGTCGGAGGCGAGCATCGACGGCGGCACGAACAGCACCGGTCGGATCAGGTTGAGATCGCCGATGGTGCGCGCCAGATCGACCTGGGCGAGATCGAGAACCGTCGCGACCGGAGTTTTCCTGGTCGTCCTGCCCTTTCTGACGCGGGCGACCTTGGTGATGTGCGCCAGCACGTCGCGGATATGAACCATGCCGCGCGGATCGTCGAGCGTCTCCGAATAGACCGGCATGCGGGAATGGCCGGACTGCTCGAACAGCCCCAGAAGATCACCCAGCTTCGTGGTGATCTCGACCGCCTCGATGTCGGCGCGCGGCACCATGACGTCCTCGACGCGCACTTCGCGCAGGCGCAGGATGTTGTTGAGCATGGCGCGTTCGCCGGGCGAGAAGGATTCTGCATCGCTCGCCGTTTCGGCAAGCGCACCGGCAATCTCCTCGCGCAGGCTGGTGCCGTTGCGGTGCCTGAAAAGCCCGAGCACGCGATCGAACAGGGAGGGACCGGCAGGCGATGCCTCGCTGGCGAAGCTGCCGGTCGTGGTACTCGGACTCGAGCCCTCTTCCGTCGTTTCGGAAGGCTTGATCACACTGCCGGCGTCGGAGCGGGCGGCAGTCTCTGGTTTGTCGTTCATCATCGTCCGGTCAATTGGTCTTTTGTAATTACGTGTAGGGATCGGGAATGGCAAGCCTCGCAAGTGCTGCGCGCTCTGTCGCTTCCATCAGTTCCGCTTCGGCATCCGTTTCGTGATCATAGCCCAGCAAATGCAGCAGGCCATGGATGACGAGATGGGAGATATGGTCCTCGATGGGCTTGTCTTCCAGTGCCGCCTCGCGCGCGACAGTCTCGGCGGCCAGCACGATGTCACCGAGCATCGGCGGCAGAGGCCCGCCCCTGGCAAACGGAAAAGCCGGAAAAGACAGGACGTTGGTCGGCTTGTCCTTGCCGCGCCAGCCGGCATTGAGCGTGCGGATATGGGCATCGTCGGAAAAGACGATGCTGAGCTCGGAACGGCCGTCGGCACCGGTTTCGGCAAAGGCGGCCGAGACGGCGTGGTCGACCAGCCGCGTCAGCGTCGTCTCGTCGGGCCAGTCGCCCGCCTCGATCGCGATATCGATCTCGACGGGAAGCGGCCCCCCCGCCTTTTGCTCCTCAGCCATGCGGCCGCATAGTCATATCAGCTTTCGACACCCAGGCCCCTGGCCAGCTTGCCGTCGCGGTCATAGGCCTTGACGATCTCGGCGACCAGCGGATGCCTGACGACGTCGCCTTCGTTGAAGCGGACCGTCACCATGCCGGTGACGCCGTCGAGGATTCTCAGCGCCTCGACTAGGCCGGACTTGGTGTTTGGCGGCAGATCGATCTGGGTCGGATCACCGGTGACGATCATGCGCGAGTTCTCGCCGAGCCGGGTCAGGAACATCTTCATCTGCATCGGCGTGGTGTTCTGCGCCTCGTCGAGGATGACGGCAGCGTGCGCCAGCGTACGGCCGCGCATGAATGCCAGCGGCGCGATCTCGATGACCTCAGCAGCAATCGCCCGCTCGACCTTGTCGGCCGGCATCATGTCGTAGAGCGCGTCATAGAGCGGCCGCAGATAGGGATCGACCTTCTCCTTCATGTCACCCGGCAGAAAGCCAAGCCGTTCACCGGCCTCGACCGCGGGGCGCGACAGCACGATGCGTTCGACCATGCCGCGTTCGAGCAGCATTGCCGCATGCGCCACCGCCAGATAGGTCTTTCCGGTGCCGGCCGGGCCGATGCCGAAGACGAGTTCCGACCGCTCCAGCGCGCGCATATAGGCGTCCTGGTTGAGCGAGCGGGCATAGATGGTCTTCTTGCGCGTCGATATCTGGGCGGCGGACACCTTGCCCTTGCGCTCCAGTGTCGGCAGCGTCAGCTGGTCGTCGCTGGCGATCGCCATGCGCACGGCGCCGTCGACATCGGACTGGCCGATGTCGGTGCCTTTCTGCAGAATGCCGTAAAGATTGTCCAAGGCGCGGCGTGCCTGCTCGGCGGCCGAGGAAGAGCCCTTGATGGTCAATTGATTGCCGCGCGAGCGGATATCGACGCCGAGCTTCTGCTCGAGTCGGGCCAGATTCTCGTCGAACTGGCCGTAAAGGGCGCTGGCAAGCTTGTTGTTGTCGAAAGTCAGTACGATGTGCGCGATATCCGAGGCCCCCGAGGGTAGGTTCTGGGGCAGGTTCTTCACTTCAGCAGCGCTCAACCGTCTCTCCTCATCTGCCGAGACCTTCAGGCCAATTCGGCGAACAGGCTGTTGTAGCCCGTCTTCGTGATTCGTACCTGGATAATGTCACCGATTTCGCCGGCCTTTTCATCAACAATAACCGGCTGCAGCCAGGGCGAGCGGCCAACCTTCTGGCCGGCCTGGCGGCCCGGCTTTTCGATCAGCGTGTCGATGGTCCTGCCGACCAGGCTTGCGCCGAAATGCTGCTGCTGTTTCAGAAGCAGCGCCTGCAGCCGCTGCAGGCGCTCGTCCTTGACGGCCTCCGGCACGTGATCGCCCATCTCGGCGCCCGGCGTGCCGGGGCGCGGAGAATATTTGAACGAGAAGGCCGAGGCATAGTTGACGTCTTCGACCAACTGCATCGTCGCCTCGAAATCGGCTTCCGTCTCGCCGGGAAAGCCGACGATAAAGTCGCCCGACAGTGCGATGTCGTTCCGCGCGGCACGGATGCGGTCGATCAACGTCAAATAGTCCTTGGCCATATGCCTGCGGTTCATCGCCTTGAGTATGCGGTCGGAGCCGGACTGCACCGGTAAATGTAGATAGGGCATCAGCGTCGGCAAATCACGATGGGCGGCGATCAATTCATCCTCCATGTCGCGCGGATGACTGGTCGTGTAGCGCAGCCGCGCCAGGCCTGGAATCTCTGCCAGCCTGAACAGCAGCCGGCCAAGGCCCCATTCCTCGCCGTCTTCACCTCTTCCGTGCCAGGCGTTGATGTTCTGGCCGAGCAGCGTCACCTCGCGCACGCCGGCATCTGCCAGGCGCTCGGCCTCGGCGACGATCTGTGCCACCGGCCGCGAGACTTCCGAGCCGCGCGTATAGGGCACGACACAGAAGGTGCAGAACTTGTCGCAGCCTTCCTGAACGGTCAAGAACGCCGTCACGCCGCGCCTGATCAGTTCGGCGCGCTTCGGCTGCGGCAGATACTCGAACTTGTCCTCGACGGCATAGTCGGTCTCGACGATCTTTTCGCCGCCACGCGCCCTCGCCAGCACACCGGGCAGCCGGTGGTAGGTCTGCGGGCCGATGACCAGGTCGACGGCCGGCGAGCGGCGGATGATCTCGGCACCCTCGGCCTGCGCCACGCAGCCGGCGACGCCGACCAGCATTTCGCGCCCGGCCTTTGCACGCTCGGCCTTCAACTCACGGATGCGCCCAAGTTCGGAATAGACTTTTTCCGCCGCTTTCTCGCGGATGTGGCAGGTGTTGAGCAGCACCAGATCGGCCTCGCCGATAGCGTCTGTCGCGGCATAGCCGTCGGCCGCCAGCGCATCGGTCATGCGCTGCGAATCGTAAACGTTCATCTGGCAGCCATAGGTCTTGACGAAGACCTTTCTGGTCGCGGCAGGCGGAACGACCAGGTTTTCGGCGGCAGCGCCGATGTCGTCGCGTTCTATCGTGTTCAATTCCATTTCGCGGCTTCTAACGCCTTTCCCTGACAAAAAACAGACGAATCTGGCCGGAACCTGCGCAGCCTACCGGCTCGGACGCGGTTCGGCGAGCGCCGCTTGTACCATCTCGCGCACCTGGCGTTCCATCTGCTTTGCCGTCTCCTTGCGGCTGGAGCCCTTGGAGAAAGCAATCGCCTCGCCAAAATGCACCTCGACGTCGAGGGCGCCCTCGGCCATCAGCACCTTGAGGTGCGGCATCAGCTCTTCATCGCCGATCCAGGCGGCAACCGGCCGATGCCGGCGGCCGAGCGGCACGCCATGCAGGCGCGTATAGACGATCGCCACCGGCTGGACGAAGACCTGTTCGGCCGCCCCTTCCGCAATCGCCATTGTAGCGGCGCCGAACAGCGTGCTCTTGAACGGCAGGATCATGTTGCCGTCGCCGGTCGAGCCTTCGGCAAACAGCACCATGGCGTCGCCCTTGGCCATGCGGCCGGCGATCTCGCTCGCCTGGTCGCCCGACGAACGCTTACGCTCACGTTCGATGAATACCGTGCGCTGCAGCTTCGACAGCATGCCGATCAACGGCCAGCCGGCCATATCGGCCCTGGCGATGAACGTCACGTCGACCATCGACCCCAGCACCATGATGTCGGTCCAGGAGATGTGGTTGGCAGCAATCAGCAATGGGCGCTGGCCGGACAGCGCTCCCTTGACATGGATGCGCAGCCCCAGCGTCCTGACAATCATCCTGTGCCAGATTTTCAGGATGAAGGTCTCGCGCCAGAGCCCGGTCCGCATCGACAAGATCTGCAGCGGCACAAGCACCAGCGAGCCGACGACAACCAGCCCCAGCGCCAGGAAAATCCTGATTTTTCCGATCATCCGCACCACCCCGGCGTTTGGCTAACGAAGATCGCGGCGCATGACAAGCGCGCCGGTCGGGCCGTGCTCCGGCGACTTGTAATAGTTGGCACGCTTGCCGACCTCGCGGAAGCCGAACCGCCGGTAGAGCGCGATCGCGGCGACATTGGTCTCGTCGACCTCGAGGAAAAGCGCCTCGGCGCGCTGTGCGTGCAGTTCACGCAGCACCGCATCCATCAATTGCCAGCCGAGCCCCCGGCGCCGATGCGAGCGTGCCACCGCGACCGTCAGGATCTCCCCCTCGCCGGCCGCCAGCCGCGCCAGCACGAAGCCGACCGGCGGCTTGGCACCCTGTCCGGTCTCGCGCGCGGCATAGCCGAACACCGTGTCCTGCTCGAGCAGGGCGGCGAATTCGTCGTCGGTCCACGACCGCGCGAAATCCTCGCGATGCAGCACCGACATGGCCGCGCTATCGGCAACCGTCAACGGCTCGAGCGCATAGTCCCTGCGGCGCGACTGGAGGAAGGGAATGCGCATCAGGACTTGTTTCCGTTTGGACCATGATCTTTTCCCAAAACCGGTTTCCACTTTTTGGGATCATGGTCTTGCCTCGATAGAATAAAGCCGGCCTGCGGCTTTGCGTCGGCGCCGCGCAGATAGAGCGGTTTCGGTTTTTCGCTCTCGCCGTGTTTACCGGCACCTTGGGCCGCGGCCAGCCGGGCATAGACGGCGATGTCGGCGGTGGCCGCCGTCCCGCCGAGATCGAAGCTGCGCCCGGCCGCCGCGGCAATCTGGGTTGCCGCCGTGCCGGCGAGAACCGCAGATCTGTCGACCGCCATGGCTGCGGCTTGCGAGAGTGTGGTCACAGCCGGACCATAGATCAGCACCGACCTCTCATCGTAAAGTGCCGCATGGATCTCCTCGCGACCTGCATCGAGCGCGGCGAGCACGGCGCGACCGGGAAATGCCGCTCTCGCTTGCGCCGCCAGGGCCTCCAGAGTCGTCACGCCGATCGCCGGGATTTTCAGCGCCAGCGCAAGGCCGCGCGCCGCCGAGACGCCGACGCGCAGACCGGTGAAGGAGCCCGGACCCGTCGAAACGGCAATGGCGCCGAGGCCGGAATAGTCGGTTCTGCTGGTCCCCAACGCCTTTTCGATGACACCCATCAGATGCTCGGCATGACCCTTACCGAGATCGAGCACCGAACGGCCGAGTTCTTTCCCGGCCGCCGCGTCGTAGACGCAGGCGGCGCAGAGATTGGCGGCACAGTCGACGGCAAGCAATTTCATGAAGCGGCCGGTTGAGACAGTTTCGAAAACAGCTTCCCTCTGCCCGCCAGGGCTCATCCCCGCAAGGGAATAATGGATAAATCATCAGGCGACTTGGCTTCGGCGCGGGTCCAAGAATGTAAGTTCCACCGCACGCAATCGCCACAATAGGTATCGGGACTAGCCGACCTGCTCGATACGCAGCACGTGATTATCCCAGACATAGTCCGGCTCGGAACGGGTCGCGCCACCGGCTTCGATGATTTCGCCGGCACCCGTCGTCGCGATGAAGCCTTTCCCATCGGGCGCAACGCCACAGACCTCGACCAGAGCCTTGGTAGCGACGACGCGGCCGCTGGCCGTGTCGATCACGGCAAGCGAATTGCCCTCAGGCGAAGACACGGCGATGGTGCCGGCGGCAGGATTGGCGGCGACCGAGCCGATATAGTTCCTGAAGCCGGAGAGCACATCCTGCGACATATCGAGCAATTGCAAGTCCTTGCCGCGCGGCGCGCGGCCAACCAGCGGGGCACGGTCGGTACCCGGCCCCCTGTACTGGCAGCCGAACCAGACGGTGCCGGACCGGTCGGCATCCATATGGCGGATCGACAATTGGTGCAGCGCCGGCGGCAATTCGTGCTTTTCGGTGAGATCGCCGGTAAGGCGGTCGACCAGAACATAGGAAGGCTTCATCGTTGCGATGTTGAGCTCGGCGCGGCCATAATCCGGATGCGTCTCGATGCCGCCATTGGCCACAGCGATCGTCCTGCCGTCGGAAAGCAGCAAAAGCTCGTGCGGGCCTGTGCCGTAGGTCGGAAACTCGCCGATGCGCTTGAATTTCGCATGCGCGTCATAGACGCCGACGACGCCGGCGGCATTGTCGAAATCGTTCTCGGTTGCGTAGAGCAGCGTGCCATCGGCCGAGAACACGCCATGGCCGAAGAAATGCCGGCCGGCAACGCTGGCAATGGTGCGCGGTTCACCGCGGCCGGTATGGTCGAAGACGACAGCAAAGGTGCCCGGCTGCCTGGCAAACACCACCGAACGCTTGGACACCGGGTCGAAGGTAACATCGTGGCCCCGATCGGGCAGATCGATCGTGTGCAACAACTTGCCGGCCTTGGACAGGACGGCCGCGCCATAGCTGCCGTCGCGCTTGACGAAAGCGGTGGCGAAGACCGCGTCGGCGTCGAGTGTCTTTGCCCAGGCCGACGGCGCCATCGCCGCTACGAAACCAGCGCCTGCGGCCCTCAGGAAATCGCGCCGATCGATCAGCGGCGTCCTCATGATCAGTCGCCATCCAATGACGAGAACCCGGCGGTCAGGCCGAATTCGGCGGTCAGCCTGGTGCCGATCAGGGTCGTCAGGCTGGATGTCACCAGCGAGAAATAGTCGAGCTTCTGGCGCAGCGCCGGATCGGCAAGTGCCTTGTCGATCGGTCCCCTGATCGCCTTGGCCGCCTCGATCCCGTTGGTGAGCTGGATGTGGACCGATTCTGCCATCCAGCGCGCATCGGGCGGCAGCGCGTCGCCAAGCTGCGAGGCCTGGAACAGCGTGTCCATGCCCGCCAGATTCCCGGTCAGCGAGCGGGCGGTGTTTTGCGAGCGCCAATAGATCGCCTGTTTCGGTTTGTCGGCCTCCGGCTTGGCGCCCAGGAAGCCTTTCAGGCGTACGTCGCGGACCATTTCCAGCTCGTTGATGAAGACGCCGACCAGTTCGGTCACCGCTTCAGTTCCGTCGTGGTAGAGCGCGTTCTGCGGACCCGGATTGGCCCAGAGCGCGGCAAAGCCGTTGGGCTCGTTCCAGGCATCGCCAACCTCGCCGGCAATCGTCTCGACATTGCCGGCAATGGCCGCACCGTAGGCGCAGCGATAGGTGTCGTCCCTGCCGACCAATTGACCGGCTCCGTCGCCGTAGAGGACGAATTCCAGTGCGCCGAGCCCTTGCGTGGCGACGCTCTTTGTAGCCAGCTGGGCGGGATCGGCGGCTGTCGGATCCTTGCCGGCAAGTGCTGCCTGCACCTGCTTCAGGCCGATGCTCTTGCGGTCCGGCCAAAACAGCATGCGCTCAAGCCGGTTGTTTTCCGCGATCGGCCCGAAACGGATGATTTCCACCACCGACCAGGCATCCACGACACCCGAGAATTCGGCGCGTGCCGCATCGAGATTGTCCCGCGAGGGCGCTTGGCAAAGCGCGTGCATGGTCTTGGCCAAGCTGTCCGCATGGTCATGCAGTCTGGCATAGGCCGGGCGGACGAAGCCGTCGATCGCCCGCTGGATCACATCCGAAGCCTTCACCGCCGCGGATGCCGGCAGCGCACCGGCGAGGACCAGCATCAGAGCGAATGCAAGACGCTTCCGCATCAGAGCGACCCCAGAAACTTGATCAGCGCGGCGCGGTCGGCCGCATCGGCAGCGGCAAAGCGGTCACGCGCCTTCTGGCCCTCGCCGCCATGCCACAGAATCGCCTCGGCCAGGTTTCGTGCGCGCCCGTCATGCAGGAAGAAGGTGTTGCCGCTGACGGTCTGGGTGAGCCCGATGCCCCACAGTGGCGGCGTGCGCCATTCGCTTCCCGTGGCCTCGCCCACCGCCTGTCCGTCGGCAAGACCGGGTCCCATGTCATGCAGCAGGAAATCGGAATAAGGCCAGATCAGCTGGAAGGCCTGCGCCTTGTTCGGGGTGCCGCGACGGGTGACGAATTTCGGCGTATGGCAGGAGATGCAGCCCATATCGTAGAACAGTTTTTTGCCGGCGAGCACGTCCGGTCTGTCGAGATCGCGCCGGGCCGGCACGGCAAGGTTTTGCGAATAGAAGGTCACGAGGTCCATGACCGGCGGCGGCGCTTCGACCGGACCGAGGCGCTCCTGTACACCGTTAGGTAGGGCAAGGCAGGTCTTTTCCGCGGCGCTGCAATCGCCCCAGTGCTTCGGCACCTCAGGCGTCGAAATGCCGATATCGCCGGCAAAAGCGTCCGCCGATTGCTGGCGGATCGATGCCGCCTGCGCCTTCCAGCCGAAACGGCCGAGCGTCAGTTCACCGCTGCTGGCGTCGCGTATTATGTTTGGCCTGCCGGAAATCCCGTCACCATCGCGGTCGGCCGCATCGGCACGCGTAAGGATGTTGGCAGGAGCGATCTGCTCGACCAGGCCAAGGCCGATCATCGGCGGCGTCATGCGCGGCGACAGCGTGGTGTGTGGATCGAGCGCCCCGTAGGCGAGACCGTCGACCGAATAGCTCGGCTTGCGCAGCGACACCGTGCTGCCGTCCGCCAATTTCACCTTCTCGTCCTGGTAGTCGACATGCATCCTGCCTTCGCCCTGCAGACCGGGAACGGCCAATTCCTGCAGCTGCGTGCCATAGACCGGGTCGGGAAAGTTGAGCACCTTGTGATCGGCGAGCGCGGCTTTCTCCTCCTCGGTACTGGCTTCCCTTGCCAGGCGCAGGAACATCGAGGTGGTGCCGCTGTCGCCTTCGGGCGGATGGCCGCGGCCGTCCTTCAGATGACAGTTCTGGCAGGCGCGCTCGTTGAACAACGGACCGAGCCCATCCGAGGCTTGTGTCGAGGATGGCGAGGACACCCAGTTCTTGCGGAAAATGGCGTTGCCGAGCTTGAAGGTACCCTCTTCCTCGAAGCTGATGTTGGCAGAGGATTGCGAGAAGGCGTCCTTGTTGACGTCCTTCTTCGAGGTGCCGGCGCCGCCCTGCATCAGCTCGAATTGCTCGGGCTTGGAGAAATCGCTGGTCGGCCTGGTGATGGCGATGACGCGCGCCAGATCCTTCGGCGTCAGATCCGTGCGGCTGGTGGCAAGCCCCGCCGGTTGCGGCGCCCCGGCCAGCGCCGAGGCTGTGAGCGTCGCCACCACGGCAAGAAAGGCGCCGCGAAGGATACCGTATCGCGGCTTCTTCTGAGGCGGCAGGCCACAATGCTCGGCCGGCCGCAAGCGGCGCATGAAATCTAGGGGGCGCCGCATTCCGGCATGTCCTTATTCCGCCTCGTCGGCCGACGCTGCGTTGAGTTGGCCGTACTTTTCTTCGCCGATCGAGGCGAGCAGGTCGAGTTGCGTCTCGAGGAAGTCGATGTGACCTTCCTCGTCAGCCAGCAATTCCTCGAACAGCTTCATCGTCACGTAGTCGCCTGCTTCGTTACAAACCTCGCGCGAACGCTTGTAGGCGGTGCGCGCGTCATATTCGCCGGCAAGATCGGATTCGAGCACTTCCTTGACATTCTGCCCGATGCGCAGCGGCGCCACGGACTGCAGGTTCGGATGGCCCTCGAGGAAGATGATGCGCGCCACGAGCCGGTCGGCATGGTGCATTTCCTCGATCGATTCAGCGCGTTCCTTCTTCGCCAGCTTGGCGTATCCCCAGTCTTCCAGCAGCCGGAAATGCACCCAGTATTGATTGACCGCCCCAAGTTCCAGAAACAGAGCCTCGTTAAGCCGCTCTATGATCTGCTGTTCGCCTTTCATGGGTTCTGCTCCCGTATTGGACGCGCAGGCCTCTGACGCGATCCAGGTGTGAAACGATGTCCACGCCACTCACCGCCGAGCGGGCATGGTAATTTTCGGTGACCCGAATGATCGTTTCGACCACATTTGGGAAGCAGCCGCAACAGCGACCGCGCTTGTGCATGGCGTGATAGACCTTCGCCGGCACGATCAGCTGCCAGGGGTCCTCATCCAGCAGTCCGACGATCGTCTGCTCTATCTCCTTTTCGGTGATGATGTTGCAATGGCAGATCAGCATTTGTCGCTCTGGCTAACGGCGCTTCGTTGCGTCGCGTGGCTGGTGGTTTCGATAGTCTATTGGAACACCTTGTCCGGTGAATCGAGGCTGTCCGAGCCCTCGAAGGCTATCGCATTGAGCTTCAGGGTACCGACGGCGCGTTCGATCGACTTGGTCTGATCGACCAGCGCGTCGATCGCCGCCTGCACAGTGGCATTGCCTTCCGTGTTGCCTTCTCCGATCTGCTGGTCATAGGCCTCGCCGGCAAGCGCCCGCGCCTTGATGGCCTCCATCTTGGCGATAGTGACGTCCAGTTTGTCCGACAATTCCTTGTCGACCGCCGGGTCGGCCGCCTTGACCATGTCGGCCACCGACGGCCCCTCGACGACAGTGCCGTCGAGCCGCTTGTAGCTGCCGTGATAGGCGGCACGGATGCCGATCGCATCGTAAAGATGGGAGTTGTAGGTATTGTCGGAGAAGCAATCGTGCTCCTCTTCCGGGTCGTGCAACAAGAGGCCGAGCTTCATCCGCTCTCCGGCGAGCTCGCCATAGGACAGCGAGCCCATGCCGGTGAAGATGGTCGAAATGGCGGCGTTCGGCTCGCCATCGACAAGGTTCTTGCGGGCGGCGCCGCCTTCCTTCCAGTCGTCGACCATATCCTTTAGATCGGAAACCAGAAGGTCGCTCGCCGATTTCAGATACTGTCCGCGACGGTCGCAATTGCCGCCGGTGCAATTGGCGAGGTCGTAATCGGTGTAGGGCCGTTCGCCGGCGCCCGGACCGGTGCCGTGCAGGTCCTGACCCCAAAGCAGGAATTCGATAGCGTGATAGCCGGTCGCCACATTGGCCTCGATACCGCCGGCCTCCTGCAGGGTGCCGGAGAGGAACTCCGGCGTCAGCTCGGTGGCGTCGACCTTCTTGCCGTTGATCTCGATCGACTTGTTGGCGATCACATTGGCGGTGTAGAGCGCGTTGGCGTCCGACTCGGTGCCGTAGCTCTTGGCGACATAGTCGATCAAGCCTTCGTCGAGCGGCCAGGAGTTCACCTTGCCTTCCCAGTCGTCGACGATGGCATTGCCGAAGCGATAGACCTCGGTCTGCTGATAGGGAACGCGCGATGCCTTCCAGGCCTCGCGGGCGGCGTTCAGCGTTTCGGCAGATGGCTTGGCGAGCAGCGCATCGACAGCCTTGTCGAGCGCCTCGGCCGTGATCAGCGAATCCTCGTATTTGGCGAGCGCAATGTCGGAATAGGTCTTGATGACCGCCTTGGCATCGGTTTGCGCCTTGGCCGGCAGCACGAACACGGCCGCCGTCAGCATCGCCGTGGCGCCGATCGTCGCAAGCCTGCCGCCATACCGCGCGGTCATCATCGTTCTCATGATTGTCTCTCCTCGGGAATCAATGAAATGCCGGCGCCGCGGCGGGCAGTTGCCAGCGGGCAAAGAAGGGTCGCGCCATCGCGCGGTTCGCGGAAGAAAGACACCGAAATGCCTCCAATCGAAAGGGTTCAAGGCCCAGACATCAAAGGGATGCGCTGACGCGCGAGCTTCCATAAAACGGCGAAGACGTCGGATGTCAACTGGTGACGTAGAAAAATTCAATTGAAACAACAGTTTAGAATTATTCTAAACTATAACTGTCAACTTTAACGCCGATGTATAGGGATACCGGCGCATGACGCCGTTGACAGGCGGCCGTTCCGGGTGCGACCCGGATCGGCGCTCTTGCGGCGGCGCCGGACAATCGCCACCTGGCGAGACGTCCTAGATTTGGATGAGGAATCGGGCTGTTATGAAGAACGGGGTCGTCATTGTCGGTGCGGGTCATGCGGGCGTGCAAGCGGCCGCCAGCCTGCGCGAAGAAGGCTATGACGGCCCGGTGATCCTGGTCGGCGACGAAAACGAACTGCCCTACCACAAGCCACCGCTGTCGAAGACTTTCATCAAGGATCAGCAAGCAAAGCCGCAGCCGTTGCGCGGCGAGCCTTTTTATACCGGCAGCAGCATCGACTACCGGCCAGGCCTCCGGGTCGAGCGCATCGACGTAGGCGGCCGCCGGCTGGAGATATCGGGCGGCGGCGTGTTGCCGTTTGACCGGCTGATCCTCGCCACCGGCGCGCGGCCGCGCCTGCTGCCGCTGCCGGGTTCGGAGCTTTCTGGCGTTGTGTCGCTGCGCTCGCTCGGCGATGCCCGCCTGATCCGCGAATTGAGCGCGCAAAGCGAGGAGGTCGTCATCCTCGGCGGCGGCTTCATCGGCCTGGAGATTGCCGCGACGCTCACCGCGGCAGGCCGCAAGGTTACGGTGGTCGAGGCGGTCGACCGGCTGCTCGGCCGCGCCGTGGCACCGGCCATCGCCGGCCATGTGCGCCAGCGGCTGGAGGCCACCGGTGTGCGCATCCTTACCGGCACCACCATCGAACGGCTGGAGGGCGAGAACGGCCGTGTTTCGGCTGCAATCACCTCGTCCGGCGAGAGATTGCCGGCGCAGATGGTCGTCATCGGCATCGGCGTCGTGCCGAATGTCGAATTGGCCGAAGCCGCCGGCATTGCCATCGCCAACGGCATCCGCGTCGACCAGCAGATGCGCACGTCGGTGCCGGAAATCCTCGCCATCGGCGACGCGGCGTCTTACCGGCACTGGTTCACCGGCGGCGACGTGCGGCTGGAATCGGTGCAGAACGCCACTGACCAGGCGCGGCTCGCCGCACGCACTATCGCCGGCCACACCGACAATTACTCGGCGGTGCCGTGGTTCTGGTCCGATATCGGTGACATGAAGCTGCAGATGGTCGGCCTGATTGCGGGTGGCGACAGCCATGTCGTGCTGGGCGACGTGGCCGAGAACAAATTCTCCATCTACCACTATGCCGGAAGCCGGCTGCTCGGCATCGAATCGGTCAACCGGCCCGGCGACCACATGCTTGGCCGCAAGATGCTCGGCGCCGGCTTTTCGCCGTCGCCGCAGATTGTCGCGACCGGGCCCGACGGGCTGAAGGCGGCGCTCGCCGCCTTCCAGCAGGCAGAGCCGGCCCCGGCGGCAGGATAATCGTATCGCTCAGGCGGCGCGGGCCTCGCGGATCGAACTTTCCAGGATGTCGAGCGCCTCGTTCATGACGCCGTCCTGGATGGTGATCGGCGCGAGGAAGCGGATGACGTTGCCGTAGACGCCGCAGGTGAGCAGGATCAGGCCCTTGTCGAGCGCCTTCAGCCGGACCGCATTGGCGAGTTCCGGCGACGGCAGCCCCTTCGTCACATCGTTGAACTCGACCGCGTTCATGAAGCCGGGGCCTCTGATATCGACGATTTCCGGGGCTTCGTCGCGGATCGCTTGCAGGCGCTGCTTCAGACGGTTGCCCAGCGTGTTGGCCCGGTCGCAGAGCTTCTCCTCGTCGATGACGTCGAGCACGGCATGCGCCGCGGCGACGCCGATCGGGCTGCCGCCATAGGTGCCGCCGAGTCCGCCGGGGTTCGGCGCATCCATGATCTCGGCACGCCCGGTGACCGCCGCCAACGGGAAGCCGCCAGCCAGGCTCTTGGCCATGGTGGTGATGTCGGCCGCCACCTCGTGGTGGTCCATGGCAAACATCTTGCCGGTGCGGGCAAAGCCGGTCTGCACCTCGTCGGCGATCAGCAGCATGCCGTGCTGATCGCAGATCTTGCGCAATGCGGTCATGAAATCGCGCGGCGCCTCGTAGAAGCCGCCCTCGCCCTGCACCGGCTCGACGATGATCGCGGCGACGCGGGCCGGATCGACATCGGCCTTGAACAGCCGGTCGAGCGCAGCCAGCGAATCGGCGACCGACACGCCGTGCAGCGCAACCGGGAACGGCGCATGGAAGACATCCGCCGGCATGGCGCCGAAGCCGACCTTGTAAGGCACGACCTTGCCGGTCAGCGCCATGCCCATGAAGGTGCGTCCGTGGAAGCCGCCGGAAAAAGCGATGACCGCCGGCCGGCCGGTGGCGTTGCGGGCAATCTTGATTGCATTCTCAACCGCCTCGGCGCCGGTGGTGACAAAAATCGTCTTTTTGTCGAACTTGCCGGGCAGCATGCCGTTCAGCCGTTCGGCCAGCCGGATATAGCTCTCGTAGGGCACGACCTGGTAGCAGGTATGGGTGAAGCGGTCGAGCTGCGCCTTGACCGCTTCGATCACCCTGGGGTGACGGTGGCCGGTGTTGACGACGGCGATGCCGGACGAGAAATCGATGTAGCGGCGGCCTTCCACATCCCAGATCTCCGAGTTTTCGGCGCGATCGGCATAGATCTGCGTGGTCATGCCGACGCCGCGCGAAATCGACTGGCTCTTGCGTTCGGAAATGGCTGAATTTGTCATCGTATCCCTCACCGGGCCGGCGCCCGCTCTCGTTTGATGGCTGTTGAGACTCTTCTGGGCTTATTTCAGGTTTTCCTCAAGTTGGCACTGGCGGCGGGCGATTGGGCCTGCGGTCCGGCAGCTACGCGATGATGGCCGGCACTATCGCCGGCGCAGCGATCATGCTGCTGTTCCTGCCGGCGCGCTATTCGGCGTGGTTCAGGTCATGGAGCCGAAAGGCTGGAAAGAGCTACCCGTTTTGGAGACCGGCGAACCGGTGCAAGGTCCGACTTAAGGCTTTGCCGGATCGTTCGTTATCGTTGGAGGGTACAGGGCGCGACCTGGCGCGCTGCCACGGCGACGATTTTGACTCGCGCCAAGCATGCCAGCCTTCCGGCAAGTCGGCCAACGCAAGGATACTTTCATCCCGCTGCACAACGTTTTGCAAGCTGACAATCATTATGTCGCCTTCGTCAACAGGTCCAATTTCGCTGTTGTGGAATTGCCAACTGCCGTCGTCATCGTCATGCGAGACGTGTGCAATCCAGTCGCCGCGGGTAATTATGACCCGATCCAAAAACACCGCGACATTGGGCGGGTCTGGGAACGTCCATTGCTGCATGGGAATCTCCCGAAGACAGTTGGTCCTGCGCACCGTGAGAAGGTTCAAGCGGTTCTCACAAACCCTTCGCTGGCCCTCAGCAGATTGCGCGTGTAGTCCTTGGTGACACGGCGTTCGACAAGATCGTCCGCGGTCAGATTCTCCATCGCCTCGCCGTTCTGCATCACCATCAGCCGTTCGCACATGTGGGTGATGATGGCTAGGTCGTGGCTGACCATCAGGAAGGTCAGCTTGCGGCGGCGCCTGATCTCTTCCAGCAGGTTCAGCACCTCCGCCTGCACCGAAGCGTCGAGCGCCGAGGTCGGCTCGTCGAGCAGCAGGATCGACGGTTCCAGAATCAGGGCGCGGGCGATCGCCACGCGCTGGCGCTGACCGCCGGACAATTGATGCGAATAGCGAAAACGGAACCCGGTGCCGAGGCCGACCTCGTCGAGTGCCCGCTGGATGCGCTTTTCGCCGTCGGCGAAGCCGTGAATGGCGAGCGGCTCCTGAAGCAGGCGGTCGACGGTCTGGCGCGGGTGCAGCGAACCGTACGGGTCCTGGAAGACCATCTGCACCTCGCGGTAGAACGCCTTGTCGCGACGCGCGCCGAGCATTTTGCCGTTGACCGCGATGGTGCCTGATGCGGCCGGCGCCAGGCCGGCGATTGCCCTGAGCAACGTCGACTTGCCGGAGCCGGACTCGCCGACCAGGCCGAAGGATTCACCGGATTCGACCTCGAGGCTGACGCCTTTCAACGCGCGGAAGCGGTCGAAGACCACCTCCAGCCTGTCGACGGAAAGGGCTGCCGTCATGCTGCCCACTCCGGCTTGCGGTCGAGCACCGGCAGCGGGTGACGGTCGGCGCCGATCTTGGGCATGCAGTTGAGCAGGCCGCGCGTATAGGGATGCTGGGCGCGGCCGAGCTCCGAGGCTTTGAGCTGTTCGACCACCTTGCCGGCATACATGACGATCACACGATCACAGAAGGACGAGACCAGGCGCAGATCGTGCGAGATGAAGATCAGCCCCATGCCGCGCTCGCTGACCAGCCGGTCGAGGATGCCGAGCACGTCGAGCTGGACAGTGACGTCGAGTGCCGAGGTCGGCTCGTCGGCGATCATCATTTCCGGCCCGGCGATCAGCATCATGGCGATCATGGCGCGCTGGCCCATGCCGCCGGAAACCTCGTGCGGATGCAGGTCGAAGACACGGGCCGGATCGCGGATCTGCACAGCCTCCAGCATGGCCAGCGCGCGGTCGCGGGCTTCGGCCTTGGAGACCTTCTCATGCGTGCGCAGCGTCTCGACGATCTGGCGGCCGATGCTCATCACCGGGTCGAGCGAATATTTCGGATCCTGCAGGATCATGGCGATACGCTTGCCGCGCAGCGCGCGGCGCTCGCGCGGCGGGGCGGCCAGCAGGTCGATGCCGTCAAAAGCGAGCGTCTTCGCGGTCACCTCGGCCTGCGGCGGGGTGACGCCCATGATGGCGCGGCCGGTCTGCGACTTGCCCTAACCGCTCTCGCCAACAATGCCGCGCCGCGCGCGGCCGAGCGAGAAGGAGACGCCGCGCACCGCCTCGATCAGGCCGGTGCGCGTCGGGAAGGTAACGCGCAGGTCGTTGACTTCGAGAAGCGTGCTCATTGGTCGCCACTCATTGGTCGCCACTTCGGGGATCGAGCGCGTCGCGCAGTCCGTCGCCGAGCAGGTTGAAGCCGAGGCTGACGATGAGGATGGCAAAGCCCGGAGCACCCGCCACCCACCACTGGTCGAGCACGAAGCGGCGGCCCGACGCGATCATCGCGCCCCATTCGGGCAGCGGCGGCTGCGCGCCGAGGCCGAGGAAGCCGAGGCCGGCCGCGGTCAGGATGATGCCGGCCATGTCGAGCGTCACCCTGATGATCAGCGAGGAGATGCACAGCGGCATGATGTGGCGAAGCACGATGCGAAACGGCGAGGCGCCCATCAATTGCACCGCCTTGATATAATCGGAATTGCGCACCGTCAGCGTTTCGGCGCGGGCAATGCGCGCATAGGGCGGCCACGAGGTGATGGCGATGGCAAGCACGGCATTTTCGATGCCGGGGCCGAGCGCCGCGACAAAGGCCAGCGCCAGGATCAGCTTCGGAAAGGCGAGGAAGATGTCGGTGATGCGCATCAGGATCGCATCGGTCCAGCCGCCGGCGTAACCGGCGACGGTGCCGACCAGCAAGCCGATCGGCGCGGCGATAATGGCAACCAGAATGACGACGTAGAGTGTCCAGCGCGAGCCGAAGATGATGCGCGAATAGATATCGCGGCCGAGATCGTCGGTGCCGAACCAGTGCGCCGCACTCGGCGCCAGCAGCCGCGAGCCCTTGAGGTCGCCGAATGTCGGCGAATAGGGCGCCAGCACATCGGCGAATGCCGCGACCACCAGCAGGGCGACGATGATGAGCAGGCCGGCAAACGCCAGCCGGTTGGCGGAAAAGCGCCGCCACGCCACATAGGCGCGGCCGAGCCTCGCCTGCACGCGCGACGCCGGCCGCTCGCTGAGCAGCCAGTCGCGGCGGGTTTGAATCGCTTCCGTGCTCATCCTGCCTTGGTCCTCATCCTGCCTTGGTCCTTGGATCGAGCAGCCGGTAGAGCAGGTCGGAGAATAGATTGATGGCGATGAAGACCGAGCCGATGATGATCGTGCCGCCAAGCACGGCATTCATGTCGGCGTTCTGCAGCGAGTTGGTGATGTAGAGGCCGATGCCCGGCCACGAAAACACTGTCTCGGTCAGCACCGAGCCTTCGAGCAGCCCGGCATAGGACAGAGCGATCACCGTGACCATCGGCACCGCGGCGTTGCGCAGCGCGTGACCCCAGATGATGCGCGTTTCCGACAGGCCCTTGGCGCGCGCTGCGACGATGTATTCCTGGGTGAGTTCGTTCAGCATGAACGAGCGCGTCATGCGGCTGATGTAGGCGAGCGAGAAATAGCCGAGTAGCGAAGCCGGCAGGATGATGTGGCGGAAGGCATCGGCAAATACATCCCACTGCCGCTGCCAGAGCGCATCCAGCAGGTAAAAGCCGGTAATCGGCGTGAAGGTGTATTCGTAGACGACGTCGAGCCGGCCGGGAAAGGCGACCCATTGCAGCTTGGCGTAGAACAGCACCAGCGCCAGCAGCCCCAGCCAGAAGATCGGCACGGAATAGCCGACAAGGCCGATGATGCGCACGATCTGGTCGATGACGCTGCCGCGCCGCACGGCGGCCAGCACGCCAAGCGGCACGCCGATCACCGAACCGATCAATGTTCCCAACGTCGCCAGTTCGAGCGTCGCCGGAAAGGCGCGGCGGATATCGGTCATCACCGGATTGGTGGTCAGCACCGAGGTGCCGAAATCACCGTTCAGGGCATGTTTGACATAGATGTAGAACTGCTCGACCAGCGGCAGGTCGAGGCCCATCTCGCGGCGCGTTCGTTCGACGACGTTGGCCGGCGCCCGGTCGCCGAGCACCGCCAACACCGGGTCGATCGGGATCACGCGGCCGATGAAGAAGGTCACCGCGAGCAGACCGAGATAGGTCGTTATCGCGATGACCAGGAACCGGGCGATAGATGAGGCCACGGCAACGGCGCGGGCGCCGCCGCGCCCTGCCGTCACCTCGCTTTCAGCCACACTCATACGGCGCGTCCGCCGGCGTCACTCCCCGGCATCACTCTTTCGAGACGGGGCCGACGAAGTTGGTGTCGAAGCTCGGGCCGAGCGCAAAACCCTTGAGGTTCTTGCGCAGGCCGGCCACTTCCAGCTGCTGGTGGATGATGACGAAGGGGCTGGTATCGAGGATCTTCTTCTCGAGATCCTGGTACATTGCGGCGCGCTTGGCCGCGTCCTTCTCGAGCAGGGCGGCTTCGGTCTGCTTGGTCAAGTCCGGGATGTCCCAGGCGTTGCGCCAGGCCAGCGTCTTGGTCTTGCCTTCATCCGAATTGTCGGGGTTGCTGGCGAAGGTCTGGGCGTTGGAGTTCGGATCGAAATAATCCTGGCCCCACTGGCCGATATAGATGTCGTGGTTGCGGGCGCGGTATTTGGTCAGCGTCTGCTTGCCGTCGCCGGGGATGATCTCCAGCTTGATGCCGGCCTGTCCCAGCGTCTGCTGGATCGATTCCGCCATGCCCGTCGTCGGCTGCCCGGTACGCACGTCCATGGTGACGCTGAAGCCGTCGGCGAGGCCGGCCTTGGCGAGCAGTTCCTTGGCCTTGGCGACGTCGAACTTGAACGGGTTCTCGTCCAGTTCGCCGAGCACGCCCTTGGGCAGGAAGGTCTGGTGGATCTCGCCGATGCCCTTGAGGATGGTCGTGCTCAAGGCGTCGTAGTCGACGAGATATTTGAAAGCCTGGCGAACCTCGGGCTTGGCGAGGTTCGGGTTCTTCTGGTTGAGGCTGATGTAATAGACCGTGCCCTTCGGCGCGCTGGTGGTGGTGAGGTCGGCATTCTTGGCAATGGCATCAAGGTCGTTCGGCTCGAGATTGCGGGCGACGTCGATATCGCCGGCTTCGAGCGCCAGGCGCTGGCCCGAGCTTTCCTTCATATTGCGATAGATAACGCGGGCAAGCTTGGCTTTTTCGCCGTAGTAATTGTCGTTGCGCTCAAGGACGACGGCCTCGTTGGCCCGCCATTCGCGCATTTTGAAGGCACCGGAGCCGGCATAGCCGGTCTTCAGCCAGGCGTTGCCGAAATCATTGTCCCATTTGTAGTCGGCGCTCGGCGTGACCGCAGCGACATGCTCCTTGACCAGCTTGGCATCGACGACCGAGGCGACCGTCGCCGACAGGCAGTTCAGCACGAAGCTCGGCGCATAGGCCTTGTCGACGGTGAACTGGAACGTCGTGTCATCAACGGCCTTGGCCTTCTCGGTGACGTTGCCGCCATCGATACCGAACTGGCCGATGATAAAGGCCGGGCTCTTGTCGAGCTTGATGGCGCGCTCGAACGAATAGGCGACGTCCGCCGCCGTGATCGGATTGCCGGAGGCGAATTTGAGGCCGGGCTTGAGCTTGAATGTGTAGGTCAGGCCGTCGTCGGAGACGCTCCAGCTTTCGGCGAGATCGCCCTTGACCTTGGATGTGTCGCTGAGGTCCAGGCGTACCAGAAGATCATAGGTGTTGCCGGTGACCTCTGCGGTCGACAATTCGAATGCTTCGCCCGGATCCATGGTGATGATGTCGTCGATGGCGAAACCCTCGACCAGCGTGTCGGCGGGCGTGACCGCGAAGGCAGGCGCACCGGCCAGAAGCAGCGCGGACATGGCCGCGCCCACGAGCAAGAAGCGGGAGCGTAGAGCAAACTTTTCCATCATCATTTTAACTGTTCCCTGTTTTTGTTGACCTGAGTTCCCGGCTCAGGGTTGTGGCATTTCTTGCCGCGTCGAACGGTGATCCCCGGACCGTTGTCTTGGCAATTTTTTGTGCGGTTCCGGTTCACCATATCCGGCGGTTTCGAGCGCGGCAACGAGCATTTGCAGAACGGTCGATTGGGCCAGACCGGCGGTGCGAAAATCCGGCTATTTCAGCGCGGTAACCAGGTCGGCGTCGGGAAAGCAGGTAGCGGAACGGCCGTTGCTGGCCTGCCATTTGCCGATCGAGCGGCGCGTCTTGAAGCCAGGCAGGCCGTCGGCGCTGCCGACATCGTAGCCCTTAGCTTCCAGCGCCCGCTGCAGGGCGGCGATGTCGGAGCGGTAGAGCCCGCCGACCGCGCCCCAATTGCCCGAGAAATTGCTGTCGCCATGGGCGATGCGATCGGCGCCATGGCCGATGAACAGGGCATAGAGATCGCTGGTGTTATACTGCTTCAGCACATAGAAATTGGGGGTGACGATGAAGGCCGGGCCGCTACGCCCGGCCGGCATCAAAAGAAAGCCCTCGGCTTTCAGTTCGCTCGCCGGGAACGGTTTACCCGACACACGCCTGATGCCCATATCAGCCCATTGGGAAATCTTCTTGCCCTGGTCCGGACCTTCGAGCGAGCACGAGACGCTGTCCGGCACAGTCACCTCGAAGCCCCAGCCGCGGCCCCTGACCCAGCCATAATGGACGAGATAATTGGCGATCGATGCCAGTATATCGGGCGTCGAATTCCAGATGTCGGTGCGGCCGTCGCCGTCGAAATCGACGGCATGCTTGAGGAACGATGTCGGCATGAACTGCGGCTGGCCAAGCGCGCCTGCCCAAGACGATTTCATCGCGCCGACCGGGGCAAGCCCGCGCTCGACGATCTCGAGCGCAGCCAAGAGCTCGGTGCGGAAGAATTCCTTCTTGGTCGACATGAACGCCTTGGTGCCCAGCACCTCGAAGGCGTCATAAGGCATCTTCGCCGCGCCGAAGCCGCTCTCGCGGCCCCAGATCGCCAGCAGCACTTCGCCAGGCACGCCGTAGCGTTTCTCGATCGCGGCAAGCGTCCTAGCGTTGGTCGCCTCGCGGGTGCGGCCGCCGGCGGTCACCGCTCGGACTATCTTTTCAGCGAAATAAGCGCCCGGCGAACCGAACTCGGCCTGATGCTGCTTCTGCGGCGTCGTCGCCTTCTCGCCCGGCTTCACCAGGTCGGGCAGCTTCAGGTTCGGCTTGACGCCTTCGAAGGCGGCATCGAAGGTTTTCCTGGAGATGCCTTTGGCATTGGCTTCGGGCCAGAGGTCGTTGCCAAGCCAGGCGCGGAACTGGTCCTCGATCTTTGCCGCCGAGGCGGGGTTGGCGAGGAGGAAGGCGAGAAAGAACGCGACGGCCAGCCTGCGAAGTCGGCGTCCTGTCGCGCCCCCCTCTGTCCTGCCGGACATCTCCCCCTCCAGGGGGGAGATTGGCTGTCGCGTCTGTGTTCGCCAATCTTCAACGTCGCAAGTTTGGCGGGGATGTCGAGGCTGCCGATCTCCCCCCTGGAGGGGGAGATGTCCGGCAGGACAGAGGGGGGCGCGAAGGAACGCAATCATCTCAAGAGCACCTCTTCTTCCAACGTGCTCAAAACACTGTCCGCGACTTCAGTGCGGCGGCCAGCGTGCCTTCGTCGAGATAATCGAGTTCGCCGCCGACCGGAACACCGTGCGCCAGGCGCGTCACCTTGATGTCGAAGCCGGAAAGCTGGTCGGTGAGGTAGTGCGCGGTGGTCTGGCCCTCGACCGTGGCGTTGACGGCGAGGATCACTTCCTTGACTTCGCCGCCGGCGACGCGATCGACCAGCGAACGGATGTTTAGCTCATCAGGACCAATGCCGTCGAGCGGCGACAGCGTACCGCCGAGCACATGGTAGCGCACGTTCATGGCTGTCGCCCGCTCCAGCGCCCAGAGGTCGGCCACGTCCTCGACAACGATGAGCGTGGTGGGGTCGCGGCGCGGGTCGGTGCAGATCATGCATGGATCTGAGGTATCGACATTGCCGCAGGTCGAGCAGATGCGCACCTTGTCGACCGCCTCGCCCATGGCGGCGGCGAGCGGCGCCAGCAGCTGTTCCTTCTTCTTGATGAGGTGGAGCGCGGCGCGGCGTGCCGAACGCGGACCGAGCCCCGGCACCTTGGCCAGCAGCTGGATCAGGCGTTCGATCTCGGGACCGGCGATTCGCTTCGACATCGCACCGGTTTAGGATTTTTCCGCACGCTTTGGAACAGTTGAGCGGCCAGGGGCTCCGCTCTTCCCTTCTCCCCTTGTTGTGGGAGAAGGGAAGGCCGACGTCGCGGCCAGTGCTGCCGTCCTCAGTTTTCTTCCAGTGGCCGGGTCTGGCCGGCGATCATCGCGCCGATGGCGTCGGTGTTCTCGGGCGTCGCCTCGAACGACATTGTCGGCTCTGCCGGCGCGGCCTGGAAGGAGGTGACAGGCCGCTCGCTCACGGTTCCGCCAAAACGGGCCGCATCCGGCTCCTGCATTGGCTCTTGCAGCGCCACAAGTATCGGCTTCTCCGCCGTCGCCTTCTCCGGGGTCGCCATTCCGGCGGTCACCCTTGTCTGCTTTGCCGGCAGCGATGCAGCGGCGGTCACATAGGTTGCCTTGGCGAATGTCGGCTTGGCGCTGCGTGCCGGCTCCGCCGAGGCGACAAGTATGGCCTGAGCGGCAGGCGCTTGCGGCTTGGCCTGGGCCATGGCGACCACCGGTTCGTCCGGCAGCGGCTGCCAGTTGCGGCCGCGCTTTTCATAAAAGGCATTGCCGCCGGCGACCATGGTGTAGTGCATGTTCTTGTAGGGGAAGCGCAGGCCGGCGGTGTGGAAGAACATGGTGTTCTTCAGCTTGGCTTTGCGCTCGCCCTTGAGCACCGCCTCGGCGGCTTCCTCGACGTCGGGCATCGCCTTCGAATTCATCGGCCGTGTCATGACGCCCGGCGCGAACTGCCCGCGCTCGCCGACGACCTGGCAGATGGTGTTGCCGTGATTGCCGGACCGCAGCCGGTTCATCACCACCGTGCCGACCGCAATCATGCCGTCACGGCTGGAGCGGTTGGACTCGAAGAACATCGCCCGCTCCAGGCATTCCTTCTCCTTCGGCGTGGAATTGTAGGAGCGCGAGCTCAGGAAACTCGGCGTAATGGCATCGGTCAGGCTGGACATGCCGTGCGAGGCGGTCTGACTGCAAGCGGCCAAAAACAGCGGCGAGATAACGACGCCGAGCCGCAACGGCGTCTTCCATCGGGTAGAGATCAACAGGTGTCCCCTCAATTCTGCTGCCAGCCCGCCCCTGGTTGCGGCAAGAATGAGACACTTTCAGGCAAAAAGATGGCTAAAGCGTTATTAAGTGTGGGGAGTTGCCTAATAGACACAGCTGGCGGTGGAGCGAGCACTGGGCCGCTGCACTCTTCGGCCACTGTAACGGCATACCGATTGACTAGCGCGTCGCGTTCGACCGGCCTCATGCGACGCGCTTTAGGTTCTTGTTTTGATGCATGTCGTTATCGCAAAACCGCTGCACACTTTTGCGCGACATGCACTAGCCTTAGAATGGCAGCTTCATTCCCGGCGGGATCGGCAGTCCCGCGGTCAGCGCCCTGGTCTTCTCCTGCATGATCTGCTCGACCTTGGTCCTGGCGTCGTTGTGGGCAGCGAGAAGCAGGTCCTCGAGAATCTCGACCTCGTCTTCCTTGAACAGCGACGGGTCGATCTTCAGCGACTTCATCTCGAATTTGCCGGTCAGCGTGACGCTGACCAGGCCGCCGCCGGCCTGCCCGGTGGCTTCCAGCGTGGCGATCTCATCCTGCATGGCCTGGAACTTGGCCTGCATTTCCTTTGCCTTGCCCATCATGCCGAGAAGGTCTTTCATCGCACGATCCTTTGCAGTTGGTGCTGGTTGTTTCAGGTTTCGTCGTCGTCGGCCGGCGGCTCGACCGGCACTTCGGCCTCGTCGGCTTCCGGCGCGTCGGGAATGCGCACGTCGATGATCTTGGCGCCGGGAAAGCGCGCCAGGATGGCGGCGACCGTCGGGTCGCTCTTGGCATCGAGGAAGGCGTTTTCGCGCTTTGTCGATTCCAGCTCGGCCAAGGTCTGGCCGCCCTCGTCCTTCGACAGCGACACCAGCCAGTTGCGGCCCGTCCAGGCGCGCAGCTTGGCGGTCAAATCATTGAGCAACATCTTCGGCGCATCGTCGGTCAGGCTGACGTCGATACGACCGGGCTCGATGCGCACCAGGCGCACGCAACGCTTCACCAGCACCTTGAAGGCCATGTCGCGCTGGGCGTCGGCAAGGGCGACAATGTCGGCCAGCGATTTCACCGGCACCGGCGGCGCCTCGACCGCCGGCTCCGGCGGAGCAACGAAGTTGGTCGGCACGGGCTCGGCCTCGACCAGGCGCATCGTCTCGACCAGGCGCATTGTCTGGGCGCCGCCATTGGCCGTCGGCATCCGCGCCTGCGCCACGGCACCGGCACCACCGCTTGCAGGCGCATGGTTTGCGGGGCCGGGGCTTGCCGGCGCGCCATTCACGCGCGGCGCGGCGCCTGGCAGCGAAACGCCGTTCTCCAGCGATTTCAGCGCCTCGTCCAGCGTCGGCAGGTCGGCGGCATGGGCCAGCCGGATCAGCACCATCTCGGCGGCGCTGACCGGGCGGTTGGAGGTCTGCACCTCGGGAATACCTTTCAAGAGCATCTGCCACGTCCGCGACAGCACCTTGACCGACAGCGTGCTGGCGAAATCGGCGCCGCGCCGACGCTCGTCCTCGGACAGCGAGGCGTCGTCGATGGCAGCCGGCACGAAACGCAGACGGGTGACCAGATGGTTGAACTCGGCAAGGTCGGTCAGCACCGCGGCAGGATCGGCACCGGTATCGTACTGGGCACGGAATTCGGCAAGTGCGGCGGCGACGTCGCCCTTCATGACATGTTCGAACAGGTCAACGATGCGGGCACGGTCGGCAAGGCCGAGCATGGCGCGCACCGCTTCGGCGCTGACCGCGCCGCCGCCATGGGCGATCGCCTGGTCGAGGATCGACTGCGCATCGCGCATCGAGCCTTCGGCCGCGCGCGCGATCATCGCCAGCGCATCGTCTTCGACTTCGATGCCCTCCAGACCGGCTATCCTGGCAAGGTCGGCCTTGATCATTGCCGCATCGATGCGCCTGAGGTCGAAACGTTGGCAGCGCGACAGGACGGTGATCGGCACCTTGCGGATTTCGGTGGTGGCGAAGATGAACTTGACGTGCGGCGGCGGCTCTTCCAGCGTCTTCAGCAGGCCGTTGAAGGCCTGGTTGGAAAGCATGTGCACTTCGTCGATGATGTAGACCTTGTAGCGCGCCGACACCGGGGCGTAGCGCACACGCTCGATGATGTCCCTGATGTCGTCGATGCCGGTATGCGAGGCGGCGTCCATCTCGATGACGTCGACATGGCGGCCTTCCATGATCGCCTGGCAATGCTCGCCGAGCACGGCAAGGTCGACGGACGGCTGGTCGACGGTCGATGTTTTGTAGTTCAGGGCCCGCGCGAGTATGCGCGCGGTCGTCGTCTTGCCGACGCCACGCACGCCGGTCAGCATCCAGGCCTGGGCGATGCGGCCGGTGGCAAAGGCATTGGTCAACGTGCGGACCATCGGCTCCTGGCCGATCAGTTCGGAGAAATTCGACGGTCGGTATTTGCGCGCCAGCACGCGGTAGGCGGCAGGCTTGTCCAATTTCCCGGCCTCGTTTCCGGCTTCGCTCATTCGCCCGTTAAGCTCCAAGGGCTGCCACTGGAGGCGGCCGATTCCTGCGCATAGTTTCGCCGCACGGCTTGGCGCCGTCAATGTCAGGGCAAAAGGCGAAGAGGCGGGAGGCTGGAACAATGACCCGTTCCGGGCTCGTTAGGGCTGCTTCCTTCCGGACCTGACCCGGTTGGCGAGTGGACCGTCCACCACCAACCTCCCAGCCTCCATATCGGCAATCCGGCGATGAAATGCAAGTGCGGATGATAGGGGCCTTGAGCGACGGCGAAAGCTGAAACCAAAAACCCGCCTCGGCGGGCGGGTCGTTGGTGCGAATAATCACCATAGCGAAATTAGTAGCATAGCTGCCGGCACAAAGCAAGAACAAAATGTGGCCGCGACCTCGGCGGGGCAGCGCCAACCTGATGCAATTTGCCCGGACCCTCACTTCTTCGCGCACAATCAGCGCCGCGGCGGCCAATGTTGCTTGCTGCCCCTTGCGGCCCTTCGGAAGCCGCTCTAGCGTCGATGGAGTTCAAAAAACGTCAAAAAGTGAGGGAAACGCCGATGCTGCCGGGCCTCAAGGCCGGATTCACGCTTGACGCCCAGTTGGAAGCCGACAGCGAACAGCTGATGTGGCTCGGCCTGTGCGAATTGCGCGTCATGAACGACCGCCGCTGGCCATGGCTGCTGCTGGTGCCCCAGCGGCCGGGCATCGAGGAAATCCACGACATGACGCCGCTGGACCAGGCGATGCTGACCTTCGAGACCAACATGGTGGCGCTGGCGCTGAAGCGGGTGACCGGCTGCACCAAGATCAACACCGGCGCACTCGGCAACATCGTGCGCCAGTTGCATGTACACGTCATTGCGCGCTCGGAAGGCGATCCCGGCTGGCCCGGCCCGGTGTGGGGGCACGGCCTGCGCGAGCCCTATCAGCGCTCCGACCTTCGCAAGTTTGCGGAAAAGATCAAGGCAGCGCTATAAGCCTCTCCCGTGTCCACCTTGAACCTTCCCGAGTCTGCATGAGCTTTCGCCTGTTTGACGCGCCCTTGCGCGAGCCGAGCCAGTTCGTCGGCTTCGCCGGCAACATTATCGACCGGCAGTCCGAAAACCGCGCCGACGATTCCATCGAAAAGGCACTCGCCGATCCCTCGGCGCGGCTTTTGCTGATGCGTGGCGGCCGGCTCTATTTGAAGCTTGCGCAAGGCGCATTCGACCCCTGGTTCGGGGTGGCCGAATGCCGGCCGCTCGAAGCATCGCTCGAAAACGGCGTCCTGCTCGGTTTTTCCGAAAGCGGCCCGGTGCTGGCGGTGCCGGCCGGGGTCGAGCCCGAGCAGCTTCCCGAGACGATCAAGGCGATCGACTATCGCTCGGTATATATGCAGGGGCTGATCGACGAAGCGGCGGCCGGCGCGCTGGCGCAAGGGGCGGCGCTGCTCGCCTGGCATGCCAGCCATCGCTTCTGCAGCAAATGCGGCACCGAAGCCGAGATGCGGGCGGGCGGTTACAAGCGGCATTGCCCGGCCTGCGGTACGGAGCACTTTCCGCGCACCGACCCGGTGGCGATCATGCTGACGGCAACACGCGAAAAATGCCTGCTCGGCCGCGGCCGGCATTTCGGGCCCGGCATGTATTCGGCGCTCGCCGGTTTCATCGAGCCGGGCGAGACGATCGAGGCGGCGGTGCGCCGCGAAACGCTGGAGGAAGCCGGCATCCGGCTCGGCCGCGTCGTCTACCACGCCAGCCAGCCCTGGCCGTTTCCCTATTCGCTGATGATCGGCTGCTTCGGCGAACCGCTCAACGACGATATCCAGCCCGACCTCAACGAGCTGGAAGATTGCCGCTGGTTCTTTCGCGACGAGGTGCTCTCGATGCTGGCCCGCGAGCATCCGGGCGGCCTAGTGACACCGCCGAAGGGGGCGATCGCCTATAACCTGATCCGCGCCTGGGCCGACAGCGCGTGACACGAAGACATCGCAGGAGCAAAAAATGATCCGTCACACCGTCGTGTTCACGCTGAAACACCCGCCGCATTCGCTCGAGGAAAAACGGTTCCTCGCCGACGCCGAGAGGATTCTCACGGCGATAAAGGGCGTCACGCATTTCGAGCAGTTGCGGCAGGTCAGTCCCAAGAACGACTACCGCTTCGGCTTCTCGATGGAGTTCGCCGATCAGCGGGCCTATTCCGGCTACAACGACCATCCCGACCACGTCGCCTTCGTCCGCGACCGCTGGATCCCGGAAGTCGAGGCGTTTATGGAGATCGACTACGTGCCGCTCGGCTGGGGCTGAGACTGGAAAGCGGCGCTCTAAAAAATTAATACCCGGCGTCGCGATCCACCACATTTTCCAGCGCTTCGCCGCGCTCGAAAGCATCCATCTGACGCAGCATGATCGGCGCCAGGTGGACCGGATCGGAGGTTGCCGCCGCGTGCGGCGTCACGAACACTTTGGGGTGGCTCCATAGCGGGCTGGTCTTCGGGAGCGGCTCGACCTCGAAAACGTCGAGGCTGGCTTCCTTCAGCGTGCCGTCGTCCAGCGCGCGCAAAATGTCGGCGTCCTTCTGCAGCCTGCCGCGCCCGGCATTGATCAGCACTGAGCCGCCGAGGCCGTTGCGCTTCCGCAGCTCCTTCAGCACGCCGTGGTTGATGATACCGTGCGTCTGTGGCGTCAGCGGCAGCAGCACCACCAGGATGTCGGTGGCGTTTAGGAACGGGATCAGGCCGGCCTCGCCCGCGTAAGTCGAGACACCTTGCATCGGCCGATCGCTGCGCGACCAGCCATTGACGGGAAAGCCGAGCGACAACAGCACCGATGCCGCCGCGCGGCCAAGCGTGCCGAGCCCCATAATGCCGACCGAGATGTCGCTGGCCGGCCGCTGCTGCGGTTCATGCCAGATCTTCTTCTGCTGCTGGGCGCGGTAGAGCATGCCTTGGCGATGGTGGTCGAGCACCCGCCAGACGACATATTCGGTCATGTACTGGGTCAGGTTGTCGGCCACCACCTTGACGACCGGTACGTCGGGCAAGGTGGGATCGGCGAAGATGTGGTCGACGCCGGCGCCGATCGAGAAGATGGCGCGCAGATTGGGCAGCGACGACAACAGGTTCGGCCGCTGTTTCCACACCACAGCATAGGTAATCGAGGGATCGCCGGCGCCATTCGGCTCGAGCACCACCTCGCGCTCCGCCGACAGCAGTTCGCGCCAGCGCAGCGGATGAATACCGGTGAGGGCAAGCAGGATGCGGCCTTTTTCCATTGCGGATTGTTTTTCCCTTTTTACCAATAGCGTTCGCGTCCCGACGCGCAAGGCGCGGCAGCGTTTTGATTTTGTGCATGATCTCTGGCGAAAATCTACTCGCTGACGATGCCGACCGGCGCCGTTTCGATCTTGAAGGCGGCCGAGATCAACGCCTTTGTATAGTCGGTCCGCGGGTTGCCGAAAATCTGTTCGGAAGGACCGGCCTCGACGATCCTGCCGTTGCGCATGACGATGACTTCGTTGGCGAGCGCGCGGATGACCCTCAGATCGTGGCTGATGAAGAGGTAGGCGAGGTCGTGCTTGGCCTGCAGGCTGCGTAAGAGGTCGACGACCTGCGCCTGCACGCTCATGTCGAGCGCCGAGGTCGGCTCGTCCAGCATGACGAAACGCGGGTTGAGCACCATGGCGCGCGCGATGGCGACGCGCTGGCGCTGGCCGCCGGAGAATTCGTGCGGATAGCGGTTGCGCGTCGCCGGATCGAGGCCGACTTCCCCGAGCACGTCGACGATACGCTCGTCGCGCGCATCAGGAGACAGCTTCGGCTCATGGATCTTCAACCCTTCCTCGATGATCTCGGCGACCGACATGCGCGGACTGAGCGAACCGAACGGATCCTGGAAGACGATCTGCAACTCGCGCCGCAACGGCCGCATTTCGTTGAAGGACAGCTGATCGATGCCGCGTCCGTCGAACTGGATGTTTCCGGTCGACGAGATCATCCTGGCCAGCGCCAGGCCGAGCGTCGTCTTGCCTGAGCCGGATTCGCCGACGACGCCAAGCGTCTGGCCGGCCCGCACGGTGACGTCAATGCCGTCGACCGCCTTCACATTGTCGACGGTGCGCCGGAAGAAGCCCTTCTTGATCGGAAACCAGACCTTGACGTCCTTGCCGACCATCACCGGCTTGGCGGTCTGGTTGGCCGCCGGCGGCTTGCCTTTCGGCTCGGCGGCAAGCAGATGCCGCGTGTAGGCGTGCTGCGGATTGGCGAATATCTCCTTGGTCGGGCCGGTCTCGACGATCTTGCCCTTGGTCATCACGCAGACCCGGTCGGCGATCTTCCTGACGATGCCGAGATCGTGGGTGATGAACAGCATCGACATGTTCTTGCGGCTTTTCAGGCCGGCGAGCAGCTCGAGGATCTGCGCCTGGACGGTGACGTCGAGCGCCGTCGTCGGCTCGTCGGCGATCAAAAGTTCAGGCTCGTTGGCCAGCGCCATGGCGATCATGACGCGCTGGCGCTGGCCGCCGGAAAGCTGGTGCGGATAGGCGTCGAGCCGTTTTTCCGGTTCGCGGATGCCGACCTCGTGCAGAAGTTCCAGCGTGCGCGCCTTGGCTTTGCGATCGCCCAGGCCCTGATGCAGCTTCAATACCTCGACGATCTGCTGCTCTATCGTGTGCAGCGGGTTGAGCGAGGTCATCGGCTCCTGGAAGATCATGGTGATCTTGTTGCCGCGCACGTGGCGCAGGTCTCTCTCGTCGGCGGCAAGCAGGTCGGCGCCGAGGAACAGGATCTTTCCCGACGGGTGGCTGGCGGTCGGATAGGGCAGCAGCTTCAGAACCGACAGCGCGGTGACCGACTTGCCGGAGCCGGATTCGCCGACCAGCGCCACCGTCTCGCCCCTGGCGAGGTCGAAGGAAATATGGTCGACGGCGATCGACTGGTCGCCGCCTTGCGTGAAGGCGACGCTGAGATCCTGGACCGAGAGCAGCGGGGTGTCGCTCATCTGAACGTCTTGCGCGGATCGAAGGCGTCGCGGGTGGCCTCGCCGACGAAGACCAGCAGCGACAGCATCAGCGAGATGACGACGAAGCCGGAAATGCCGAGCCAGGGCGCGTTGAGATTGCGCTGTGCCTGCTTCAGCAACTCACCCAGCGAGGCGGCGCCGGGCGGCAGGCCGAAGCCGAGATAGTCGAGCGAGGTCAGCGTCGAAATCGAGCCGCTGAGCAGGAAGGGCAGGAAGGTCAGCGTCGCCACCATGGCGTTGGGCAGCAGATGCCGGAACATAATGGTGACATTGGATACGCCGAGCGCGCGCGCCGCGTTGACATATTCGAAATTGCGGGCGCGCAGGAACTCGGCCCGCACCACGCCGACCAGTGCCACCCAGGAGAACAGCAGCATCAATCCGAGCAGGATGAAGAAGCCGGGCGGCAGGATGGCGGCGACGATCAAGAGCAGATACAGCACCGGGATCGCCGACCAGATCTCGATGAAACGCTGGAACAGGAGGTCGGTCCAGCCGCCGAAATAGCCCTGCAGAGCGCCGGCCGCCACGCCGATCAGCGCCGAGCCGGCGGTCAGGATCAGGCCGAACAGCACCGATATCCTGAAGCCGTAGATGACGCGCGCCAGCACGTCGCGGGCCTGGTCGTCGGTGCCCAGCCAGTTCCAGTTGCCGACGTTGCAATTGGGGTCTGCCTCGCCTTTCGGATACTGGTTGCAGCGCGTCTTCTTGTCGTAGAGCCAGGACGGCTTGGTCGGTGCTGCTTCGGGAATAGCGTTGTTGACGGTCTGGTAGGAGTAGCGCACCGGCGGCCAGACCATCCAGCCATTGGCGTTGATCTCGTCCTGGATCACCGGGTCGCGGTAGTCGGTGACCGCATAGAAGCCGCCGAACTTCTCCTCGGGATAAGCGACCAGGACCGGAAACAGGATCTCGCCCTTGTAGGAGGCGATGATCGGCTTGTCGTTGGCGACCAATTCCGAAACCAGCGACAGCACGAACAGGAACAGGAATATCCACAACGACCAGTAGCCGCGCCGGTTGGACTTGAAGTTCTGCAGGCGCCGCTGGTTGAGCGGCGACAGAAAGGGCCGCGCGATCCGTGCCGGCGCCGTTTCGGCTGTGGCCTGCGCCATCAGACGTCTCTCCGCTCGAAATCGATGCGTGGATCGACCCAGGTATAGATCAGATCGGACAAAAGCCCGACGAACAGGCCAAGCAGCGAGAAGATGAAGAGAGTGGCGAACACCACCGGATAGTCGCGCTGCACCACCGAGTTGAAGCCGAGCAGGCCGAGGCCGTCGAGCGAAAATATGTTCTCGATCAGCAGCGAGCCGGTGAAGAAGGCCGAGATGAAAGCACCGGGAAAACCGGCGATGACGATCAGCATGGCGTTGCGGAAGACGTGGCCATAAAGCACCTGCCGCTCCGACAGGCCCTTGGCGCGGGCTGTGACCACATATTGCTTGCGGATTTCCTCGAGGAAGGAATTCTTGGTCAAAAGCGTCGTCGTGGCGAAGGCCGACAATACCAGCGCGGTCAGCGGCAAGGTCATATGCCAGAAATAGTCGACGATCCGCGCCGGCCACGACAGCTGGTCCCAATTGTCGGAGGTGATGCCGCGCAGCGGAAACCAGTCCCAGAACGAGCCGCCGGCAAACAGCACCATCAGCAATATGCCGAACAGAAACCCGGGAATGGCGTAGCCGACGATGACGACGCCGCTGGTCCAGACGTCGAAGGTGGAGCCGTCCTTGACCGCCTTGCGGATGCCGAGCGGGATCGAGATCAGATAGGACAAAAGCGTGATCCACAGCCCGATCGAGATCGACACCGGCATCTTTTCCAGGATCAGGTCGAGCACCGATATGTCGCGGAAATAGCTGTCGCCGAAATCGAAGCGGAGATAGTTCCACAGCATCATGCCGAAGCGCTCGAGCGGCGGCTTGTCGAAACCGAACTGCTTCTCCAGCTTCTTGATGAATTCCGGGTCGAGCCCTTGCGCGCCGCGGTATTTCGAGCCGCCGTCGCGGGCGACGTCGAAATTGGCGCCGCCAGCATCACCGCCGCCGCCGCCGAGGCGATCGCTGCCGCCCTGGTTGGTCAGCCTGGCGATGACCTGCTCGACCGGCCCGCCCGGCGCGAACTGGATGACGGCGAACGACACCGCCATGATGCCGAACAGGGTCGGGATCATCAGCAGGATACGGCGCAGTATATAGGCGCCCATCAGGCTCTCTGCCTCGCTTGTGCGAAAATCTCAGGCTTTGCCAATTTTTGCCGCCTTGTCTTTGTCGAACCACCACAGCGTCTCGACCGGAAAGTCGTAATCCGGCTTTTGAGCGGGAAAGCCGAACATATCCCAGAAGGCAGCCCGGTGATTCGCCAGATGATATGTTGGAATCCAGTCTAGCCGCGCGCGCAAGACCCGATCGAGCGCGTTGAGCGCGGTGACGAGTTCGATCCGGCTCTGCGCCTTGCCGGCTGCCTCGATCAGCGCGTCGATGGCTTTGCTTTCCGTACCCGGATAGTTGCGCATCCCCGGCGTTTTCGCCATCCGGGAATTGTAGAGGATTTCCAGGCCGTCGGCAGTAGGCGTCGCCCCGATCAACCAATGTAGCATGTTGAAATCGAAATCGTAGTTGCTTTGCCGCGCTTCAAATTGCGTCGAATCGACCTGCCGGATCGAAGCGTCGATGCCAATCGCCTTCATATTCTCGGACCACGGCGCGAAAATGCGAACGAGACCCTCGTCCTCGGCCAGCATTTCCACCCGCAGTCGCTCGCCCTTCTCATTGACGACGAAATTGCCCGCTCGCTTCCAGCCGGCTTCGGCAAGCAGTCTCGAAGCTTCGCGCAGCACCTTACGGTCGTGACCGGAACCGTCCGAGACGGGTTGCACCACCGGTTCGCCGAAGGTTTCCGGCGGCAACTCGGCTCGAAACGGCTCCAGCAGTTTCAATTCCTGGGGCGAGGGCGGGCCCTCGGCCTTGTAGTCCGATCGTTCGAAGTTCGATTGCGAGCGCTCGTAGGAGCCGAAAAACAGTACCCGCTTGGTCCATTCGAAATCGAAGCAATAGGCGATCGCCTGTCTCACGCGCACATCGCGGAATTGCGGCCGGCGCTGGTTCAGCGCGACAGCCTGCATGTCGGGCGATTTCTCGCCGGGAAATTCGCGTTTGACGACCCTGCCATCCTTCAGCGCTGGAAAGTCGTAGCCGGTCGCCCATACGCGCGCGGTGAACTCCTCGCGAAAATGCGTATCGCCTTTCTTGAACGCTTCAAACGCTGCCTGGCGATCAAGGTAGAAATCGATACGGATACGGTCGAAATTATTAAGCCCGCGGTTCACGGCGAGATCGCGCCCCCAATAATCGGCGACGCGTTCATATTCGATAGTCTGCCCGGCCACGACCCGTCCCATCTTGTACGGCCCGGAGCTGAGCGGCGGGGTCATCGTCGAGGCGTCGAAATCATTGGCCGTATAGAAGGCTTTGGACACGATCGGCATTACGGCGATCGCGAGGATATTCTGCGCCGACTGTTTGCCGTTGAAGGTAAGGCTGACAGTAAGCGGATCGATTGCGACCGCATCCGTCATATGCCGCAGCGCTTGGGAAAGGTTCGGGTGTCCCCGGTCTTTGTAGAGGTTCAAGGCGAAGGCAACGTCCTCAGCCGTCAGCGGCGAGCCGTCATGGAAGCGCGCTTGTGGCCGCAGGCTGAAGCGGAAGCCGTTGCGGTCCTGCGACAAGGTAACGAATTCGGCAAGCACGCCGTAGACCGCATCCGGCTCATCGAGCGCCCTTGCCATCAGCGAATCGAAACAGAGCTCGGTGCGCGGCGGCGAATCCCCCTTCAACACCAGCGAGTTCAACGTGTTGAAAGTCAGAAAGCTCTGATTGAGGGTGGAGTTCGGCGGGCCGAAATTCATCCGGCCGCCCTTGGGAGCGTCTGGATTGACATAGTCGAAATGCGTGAAATCCGGAGGATATTTGAGATCGCCGAAGGCAGACAGCCCGTGCAGTTTCACGCCGGTCGGGATGGCGGCGAAAGCCCGGCCGGGCAGCAGCGCTGCAGCGGCGGCCGCACCGCCAAGGGCGAGGAAATCGCGACGGGGCAGCGCAGCCATCAATTGCCACTCTTGTATTTGGCGGCCAGCGCTTTTTCCTTGTCCGGGTCGATCCACCAGGAATTCTGGTCGACGCCGCTATAGGCGGGCTGTTTCTCCGGCATACCGAACTTGTTCCAGTAGGCCAGCCAAACCACGGCGCGGTAATATTGCGGCACGACATAGTAGTTCCACAGCAGCACCCGGTCGAGCGCATGGGTGGCGGCAACCAGATCGTCGCGGTCGGTGGCAAAGATGATGCGGTCGACCAGCGCATCGACGACCGGATTCTTGATGCCGGCGTAATTGCGCGATCCCGGCGAATCGGCGGCCTTGGAACTCCAGAAATCGCGCTGTTCATTGCCGGGAGAGTCCGACTGCCCGAGTATCGAAGTGACCACGTCAAAGTCGAAGTGGGTGACTCGGTTGATATACTGGGTTTGGTCGATCAGGCGCAGCGTTGCGTCGACGCCGATTTTGCGCAGATTGGCGATATACGGGCTGGCGATGACCTGGTCGGTGTCGTTCCAGCCGAGGATCTCGAATTTGAACGGTTCGCCGGTCTTGGCGTTGACCATCTTGCCGCCCTTGATGATCCAGCCTGCCTTGGCGAACAGATCGACCGCGGTCTTCAGGTATTTGCGCTCAGCCTGCGGGTTGTCGTAGACCTGCAGCTTGAATTCCTGGGTAAAGACTTCAGGCGGCAGCTTGTCACGGTACTGCTCGAGGATTTCGAGTTCCTTGCCCTGCGGCAGGCCACTCGACGCCAGTTCGGTGCCCTGGAAATAGCTGCTGGTGCGGGTGTTGGAACCGAAGAACAGGGTCCGGTTCATCGTCTCGAAATCGAACGGATACATCAGCGCGGCGCGCACCAGGCGATCCTGGAACAGCGGGCGCCTGGTGTTGAGCATGAAGGCCTGCATCGGTTCGGGCGACGCGGTCTTGAATTCCTTTTTGATGACGTCGCCGGCCTGAACTGCCGGGAAATTATAGGCCGTGTTCCAGCGCCTCGAACTGTTCTCCGGCTTGATGTCGTCCAGCCCGCCCTTGGTAAAGGCCTGCCAGGCGGCATTGTCGTCGAGAAAATAGGTGAAACGCTGCCTGTCGAAATTCTCGCGGCCGATTTTTACGGGCAGCTTGGCCGCCCAGTAATCGGGCACGCGCTGCCAGATGATTTCGGAGCCAGGCTTGAAGCTGGCGATCTTGTAGGCGGCGGAGCCGAGCGGCGGCTCCTGCGTCGGCTTTGTGACGTCGCGCTTCTTGCCGTTGGCGTCGGTGCCTTCCCACCAGTGCTTGGGCAGCACAACGAGATCGCCGATGATCTTCGGTAGCTCCCGGTTGCCCTTCTGGCTGAAGTGGAATTCGACCTCGCGGTCGGACACCGCGACGGAGTCGGTGACGTTTTCGAAATAGCGGCTGTACATCGGGCTGTTGGCCTTCAGCACCTGGAACGACCAGATCACGTCCTCGGTGGTGATCGGCTGGCCGTCATGCCATTTCGCCCGCGGATCGAGCCGGTAGGTCGCCGAGGAATAGTCGGCCGGATATTTGTAGGCGTCGGCGATCAGCGGATGGCTGGTGCTGCCCTCGTCGGTCGCCTGCTCCATCAACGTGTCGTAGAGCAGGCCGCCGCCGAACTGCGCGAAGCCGGCGGCCGGCGAACCCTGCACGATATAGGGGTTGAAGCTGTCGAACGTGCCGAGCACCACTGAGTTCACTGTGCCGCCCTTCGGCGCATCCGGATTGACGTAATCGTAGTGCTGGAAATTATCGCCGTATTTGGATTCGCCGATCAGCGACGAGGTCGTGCGCCATTCGTCCGCGAAGGCCGCCTGCAGGCCGCCGGCAAAAGCAGCCAGCATCAGCACCGATTTCAGAAGCGTCCGCGCTCGGCCAACCGTCATGCGTTCTCCTCTTCGCGATATAGCGCCGTCACCATAGCGTCTGGGCCCAATCTAGATCATTTGGCGGCGCTGAAAACCGCAACCGAGCGGCTTTGTCGTCGCATATGCATTTTTCCTAACGAAAAAGCCGGGCTGAACCCGGCTTTTTCAAGGATAATGTCATTACAGTTTTGTTATTTTGCGGGTGCCGCCGGGGCGGCTGGCGCCGCGCCTTCTGCCGGCTTGGCAGGGGCCGCACCTTCGGGCGGCTTGGCGGGCTCATTTTCGGCCGAGGCGCCGGGCGCCGGCAGCGGCTTCGGATTGTCCGACAGCGTGCGCAGATAGGCGATGACGTTGGCGCGGTCCTCATCCTTGGGCAGGCCGGCGAAGCCCATCGCGGTGCCCTTCACGAACTTCTTCGGCGAGGTGATGAAGTGGTTGAGATTGTCGTAGGTCCACTTCTCGCTGCCGCCCTTGGAGAACTCCTTCATGCCGGCCGAATAGGCAAAGCCCTCATGCTCGGCGACCGGACGGTCGATGATGTCCCAGAGATCGGGGCCGACCTTGTTGGGGCCACCCTTTTCGCCGGAGTGGCAAGCTTGGCATTTCTTGAAGATGGCGGCGCCCGCTTCGGCGTTGGCAGTGGTCAGCAGCTCGGCAATCGGCTTCACGGCCGCGGCGGGAGCGGCCGGGCCGCCTTCGGCGGGCTCGGTCGCCTCGATGGCGAAGCCGGGCTTTTCCGGCGCCGGCGAGGCAAACAGCGCGTCGGACACGATGCCAATGGAAAAGACGATGAACACGGTTCCGAGGAGACCGGCGAGCAGCTTGTTGACTTCGTTGGAATCCATACGCCCCAGGCTCCCTTTTCCGGCGGACCGATCCGTCCACTCCGTCCGTCGGTATCGTGAACCACCCTGCGAGGCGGTCAAATCGCGCGGAAACTAGGTCTTTTGCTCCGGCGTTGCAACACCTATAAGGGCGCTGCCAGTGAGACCTTTTGCCACTTTTGTCCTCCTCTTTTTCGAGCCCCTGCCCGCCTCATGTCCACCCTCATCCTGATCCCGGCCCGCATGGCCTCGACGCGCCTGCCGGGCAAGCCGCTGGCCGACATTGCCGGCACTCCGATGATCGTCCACGTCGCCCGCCGTGCTGCCGAGGCGGGGCTCGGCCGGGTCGTCGTCGCCACCGATACGCAAGGCGTTGCGGAGGCGGTGCGCGCGCATGGTTTCGAGGCGGTGATGACGCGGGCGGACCACGAAACCGGTTCCGACCGCATCTTCGAAGCGCTGACCATTCTCGATCCTGGCAACAGCGTCGAGACGATCGTCAATGTGCAGGGCGATCTGCCGACCATCGACCCCCTTGTTATCGGCGCCGCGCTGAAGCCTTTCGAGAACAAAGCGGTCGATATCGCCACGCTCTGCGTCGAGATCGTCCGCGACGAGGAAAAGACCAATCCGAATGTCGTCAAGCTAGTCGGCTCGCCACTCTCGACGACGCGGCTCAGGGCGCTCTATTTCACCCGCGCCACCGCACCCTGGGGCGAAGGCCCGCTCTACCATCATATCGGCCTCTATGCCTATCGGCGCGCCGCACTCGAGCGCTTCGTTGCGCTGAGGCCGTCGCCGCTGGAGCGCCGCGAGCGGCTGGAGCAATTGCGGGCGCTGGAGGCCGGCATGCGCATCGATGCGGAGATCGTGCAGTCGGTGCCGCTTGGCGTCGATACGCCGGACGATCTCGAACGCGCCAGGGCGCTCCTTTCCAACTAAGAAATTCTTCCCCCAATTCCCGAGACTCTGCGCATGGCTGAAAAGACCAACAAAATATCCTTCCAGGGCGAGCCGGGCGCCAATTCCGACACCGCCTGCCGCAACATGTTCCCGTCGATGGAGCCGTTGCCGTGCCCGACCTTCGAGGACGCCTTCAACGCGGTCGAGACCGGCAAGGCCGATCTGGCCATGATCCCGATCGAGAACACCATTGCCGGCCGCGTCGCCGACATCCATCACCTCTTGCCGGAATCGAAGCTGCACATCATCGGCGAATACTTTCTGCCGATCCACTTCCAGCTGATGGTGCTGCGCGGCGTCAGGCGCGACGAGATCAGGACCGTGCACAGCCACATCCACGCGCTCGGGCAATGCCGCAAATACATCCGCAAGAACGGCTGGAAGGCGACGGTGGCCGGCGACACCGCGGGCGCCGCCAAGATGGTCGCCGCAATGAAGGACCGCACCATGGCTGCGCTGGCGCCGGCGCTGGCCTCGACCCTCTACGGACTCGACATCATCGAGGAGAATGTCGAGGACACCGACAGCAACGTCACCCGCTTCGTCGTGCTGACCAAGAACAAGCAATGGGCCGAACGTCCCTCGGCCGACGCCAGGATGATGACGACCTTCATCTTCCGCGTCCGCAACGTGCCGGCAGCGCTCTACAAGGCGATGGGCGGGTTTGCCACCAACGGCATCAACATGACCAAGCTGGAAAGCTACCAGCTCGGCGCGTTTACAGCGACGCTGTTCTACGCCGACATAGAGGGCCATCCCGACGATCCGCTGGTGAAGCTGGCACTCGACGAGCTCGCCTTCTTCTCGCGCGAAATGCGCATTCTCGGCGTCTATCCCGCCAGCGCCTCGCGCGAGCAATGGAAGGTAGCGGATTAGGATCCGGTCAGGTCAGGCCGAGCTTGTTCTGCTTGGCCGGCTTGCCGCATTCGCGCCGGCTGATCGACCGGTTCATGGCGTCGATCTTGCCGCTTGCCTGGTCGGCGTCGCGTTTGGCTTTCGAGCGCATGTCCGGCGTGAACGGGCCAAAGCCCGTCGCCGGGTTGGAGAAGGACGGCTTGGCGTCCACCGGCAAATGATATTGCTGCGCCAGGCCGTTTCGTTGCGCCAGCAATTGATCGCAAGGCACATTGTCATATAGCAGCGAGGACTGGACGTTTTCGTCCTGCCGTTCGGACATCGAATTGCCGACGCAGCCGGCCATCGCCAGGCAAGACGCCAAGACCATCATGTTCCAGCGCATGAACGTGCTCCTTGTCGTTCGCAGCTGCGGCTTCTCATGCGCAGCGGCAGGAGTCTTAGCCAGATTTTACGCTGCCGGAAAGCAAGCTTGCCACTACGGCCAGCCCTTCGACCGGTTGGCGGCGATCCTGCCGGATGATTGTTGCCTGCAGCGACAGGACCGAAAAGCCGTTGGCGTCCAGAACCCGCTCTACATAGCTTTGGGAATGCGCGTAGCGGCGGGACGGCAGCAAGGCGAAATCGCCGCTGCCAGACGAGTGGCCGCCAAGGAGCGTCTCGACGGAGAACGCAAACAGACCGCCGCCGGCAAGCATTCCGGCAATCTTTTTCACCACCTTTTCGAGTGCGCCGACATAGATGAACACATCGGCCGCCGTCACCAGATCGGCTTTCGGGCCAGAATAGCAAAAATCCTGCAGGTCCGTCTTGACGAGCAGATCGTAGACGCCTTTGGCGCGCGCCTGCCTCAGCATGCCGGTCGAGATGTCGTAGCCCTCCAGCCGATCGGCGATCGGCCGCAGCCTCTGGCCCATGAGGCCGGTGCCGCAGCCGAGATCGAGCGCCAGCGAAAACCGGCCCGGCCGTGCTGCCTGGATGGCGCGGTCGAGGCATTCGGGCAGACGATACCCGAGCCTGTCGACCAGCTCACCCTCGAAGCTCCCGGCATAGTGGTCGTAAAGCGTCTCGACAAAGGCGCTGGGCGGCGCCGGGGCCGCCGCTGCCCTGCCGATCAATTGCAGCTTGAGCACCGCGCCGAGCCTGTCCGCCGGGTCGAGCCGCAGTGCCGTCGTCCAGGCCTGCGCGGCACGATCGGGCGCGCCTGCCGCTTCCTGCATCTCGCCGAGGCGGAACCAGCCGGCTGGCCATTGCGGCGCCAGTTCGAGCGCGCCGAGCAGCAATTCCGCCGCTGCCGCATGATCGCCGGATGCATAGAGCATTTCGGCATAGTCGGCGCGGCGGTCGGCGGTCAAATCGCCGGACGAGGTCTGGAGCGGTTTCATCGTGGTCGAGTTCCGCCGGGTGTTTGCAGCCGGCTTGCGCTCTATGCTGGAGTCAGCAGTGACTTACAACAGGCTTCCCGCGCCGGAATTAGCGCCTATCTTGGGGCCATGCGCGCCAGCGACCTGCTTCATCCCCGGCCGGAAGGGCTGTATTGCCCGCCCGGCGATTTCTTCATCGACCCGGTGCGGCCGGTCAACCGGGCGCTGATTACACATGGCCATTCCGACCATGCCCGCTCCGGCCACCGCTCGGTGATGGCGACGCAGCAGACGCTCGACATCATGGGGCTGCGCTACGGCGACAGTTTTGCCGGAACGACGCAAGCCGCCGTGCTCGGCGAAACGATTGCGCTTGGCGGTGTGGCCGTCAGCTTTCACCCGGCTGGTCATGTGCTTGGCTCGACCCAGATCAAGGTCGCGCATCAGGGCACATGCATCGTCGCGTCCGGCGACTATAAGCGCCAGAAGGACGCGACCTGCGAGCCGTTCGAGCCGCTCAAGTGTGACGTCTTCATCACCGAGGCGACGTTCGGCCTGCCGGTGTTTCGGCATCCGCCCGATTCCGAAGAGATCGCCCGGCTGCTGAAATCGACCGAGCAGTTTCCCGAGCGAACGCATCTGGTCGGCGCCTATGCGCTCGGCAAGGCGCAGCGCGTCATGCGGCTGCTGCGCGATGCCGGCTACGAAAAGCCGATCTACATCCACGGCGCGCTGGCCAAGCTCAGCGAGTATTACCAGAGCCAGAATGTCGATCTCGGCACATTGGAACCGGCGACCGTCGAGACCGGCCAAAAAAGCGACTTTGCCGGCGCCATCGTCGTCGGCCCGCCATCCGCCTTCGCCGATCGCTGGGCGCGGCGTTTTCCCGATCCGATGTCGTGCTTCGCCTCAGGCTGGATGCGCATCCGCCAGCGCGCCAAGCAGGGCGGCGTCGAGCTGCCGCTGATCATCTCCGATCACTCCGACTGGGACGAGTTGACCGCCACGATCAAGGAGACCGGCGCCGAAGAAATCTGGGTAACGCATGGCCGCGAGGAGGCTCTGGTGCGCTGGTGCGAACTCGAAGGCATTGCGGCTCGGCCGCTGCATCTCGTCGGCTATGAGGACGAGGGCGATTGATGGTGGCAATCGTCAACGCAGCGCCCTACGGCGCCCCCCTCTGGCCTGGCGGGGCCCGGCCCCCCCCCCCGGGGGGGGGGGGG